>NZ_JAVRCL010000002.1:0-143172 GCF_034530775.1 Nostoc sp. DedSLP04
CTTGCTACTATCCATATCTGGGTTCAAAGGATTTTATTAGTGGGATAGGTTCATGTTTATGTGATTGGAGAGCATGGAGACAGTGAGTTTGTCGTTTGGTCTAGTGCATTTATTGGGGGAATTTTGTTAGCTGAATTTCCCATACCACAAGGAGCAACGCTGGAAGAAATTCAGCAAGAGTACGCAGAGTTAACCCGTAAACGAGGTTATAACATTTCTAAACGTAAAGGAAATACTAGCTATGGCATATCAATAGTAGTTTGTCAGTTAGTTGATACCATCCTGCGAGATGAAAAGCAGATATTTCCAGTATCGGCCAGAGCAGATTTTAACTATGGAGTTGGCAATGAAGTTGTTCTTGGACTTCCATGTATCATTAGCGCCCAAGGTATTGAGCGCCAACTGGTGTTACCAAGAAATACTCATGAACAACGTTTATTAGAAGAGTCAGCCGCCAAACTGAATGAAGCCTACAATTCTTTGGATAATTAAAATCAACTCAAATAGTCTGTTTAAAAACGCCCTTTTTTGAATGTCAAACTAAGGCTTTAAGTAAAGCTTGAAGTTTAAGTTGCACCTCTGCAAACTCTTTGTGAGGAGCGGAGCCAGCCACGATACCAGCACCAACATACAATCTCACGCGATCGCCGTATTTAAAATTTATGTAGCAGCAAAATCAGTATACTTTCTTACTTCGGTAGGTTGAAAAGCTAGAACAATACGATCTTTAGGAATGCCGACACTGACGAATTCGTTAGCAATACCATCTTCAGTACCATCTCTTTGAATCCAAATTTTATCATTGATAATATCAATGTGGACAAGGCACCCATGTACTCGTTGTTTGTTTTCCCAGCCAAGTGTGAGTAGTAGGTAATGGTTTGCATTTTCATCAATAATTAGCTGTCTTTCTAGTTCTCCGTGAGCGTAAGGAAGTTGAGCGTATTCAGTTAATATTTTTTCAATTATTTTACGATAATTATTTAAGGTATCCATTTTAGAATCACCTCTAGTTCTGAATCGAAGACGAGTAAACAAAGACGCTGATTTTCTATCAATATCTTACCAATTGGTTCTTGAAATAATTCTAAGTATGTTTGTTGACGAATAGCAAGATACAAGCGGCGGTCTGGTTCTAAGCGACTGAGAATATCGTAGTATAAAATATATTGTCCCAAAGCCTTTTCTAATTCGGTTACTGGAGAAGCACCGATAAAGCTTTTAACTTCTACTGCTATTTTCTGTCCGCTTTTTTCTGCTGCTATTAGCTTTTGGGCACCTAAATCAATATATAAATCTCTTGCACCCCATCTTAAGATAAATGGATCGTTGGTAATATGCCAACTCTCTTTTTCAAGAGCGTTTCTAACAGAATTGTGGTAAATATCTTTAGCTGGCATACAAGATTAGTAATTAACTTTAAACTAAGGCTTTCAGTAACGCCTGAAGCTTAAGCTGCACCTCTGCAAACTCCTTGTCAGGATCGGAGCCAGCCACAATACCAGCACCAGCATACAATCTGGCGCGATCGCCATCAATCAATGCTGAACGAATTCCCACAATAAACTCACAGTTACCCTGAGAATCTATCCAACCCAGAGGTGCAGCATATAAACCTCTCTCGAAGCTTTCATAACGACGAATTTCGGCACAAGCTACATCTTGTGCTGCACCTGCAACGGCTGGCGTAGGATGCAATTGTCCGACAATCTTTAATGGGTGTATGTCAGCGGGAACCATAGCACTGATTGGTGTCCATAAATGCTGGATATTCGATAATTGTCGCAATCGCGGTGCTAATATTTGCGGTAATAAACCTAACTGGGATAGGCGTTGTGTAATGAAATTAAGCACTAGGGAATGTTCATGCTTTTCTTTTTCACTATTTAGTAAGCGATTAGCATTAGCTGCATCTTCAGCAGGGGTTTTACCTCGTGGTGCAGAACCAGCTAAAGCATCAGTGATTAACTGTTGATTATTAATACTAATTAATCTTTCTGGACTTGCACCAATAAAATTTTGTCCTTTGCCATTACTTGTAGAAAAAATATAACAATTAGGATGGTTTTGTCTAAGATTATTTAAGGATTTAACTAGGCTAAAGTGGGTGCTTGACTTTACATCTAATATATCTGCTAATACAATTTTGCTTAAATGACTAGACTGAATTTTTTCTAAAGCAGATACTACTGAACGTTTAAATTTAGCAGCATTTGTGAGAGATTTTTTATATAAGTTTCTAGAAAAATAATCAATATTAGTAGAGTAATTTTCTAAAGTTTGGATAAATTCAATTTTATTTTGAATTTTCTCCAACAATCTTTCAATATTTACATCTGGATTGATAATTATATTTGTTACTAATATGCAACGCTGATTTTTGACAGCTACTTGCCAACGTGGAAGAAAAATGGTAGCAGATGGAAATGGATAATCTACTTGGGCATTTTTATCAAAAAAGCTGAAATAACAAAAAAAGTGAGGCCCAGAAAAAGGTTGGTTTGCGTTACCAAAATTAATTATATTTTTTAGACAAGATTTGATAAAATATTCTGCTTGATTAAAACGGTCTGAGCCATCAATCTGTAATTTTGCTACAGCATCAATTGCTGCGATCGCTTCTCCTTTACCTCTGTCCTCAAAGTAAAAATTTATTTCATTTGCTTGTGTAAGTTTATCTAATACAAGTAAAGGGTCAACTAAATCAATTTCTTGGGAAACACTGACAATTTGTCTGCAATTATTTTTGACGCACTTTTCTTGCACTGCTACCAGAAATTGATATAAATCTTTGTGCTTTACAAAGAAGTTGCTACGACATGGTAAAACTGTCATGGATTTAACGATAGTAAATTTTTTTTAAGTTAACTTCCTAAAGTGTAATTAATCGTGGTCGTATTTTTACAGGTAACATATTAAGTTGCTATTTCACCAGCGTAGGGTTTGCCTTATTTGTGGTGTTCTCAGACTATGATAAGACAGTTTCAGCCTGAGACTGCAACGTGAGGGTGAGTATTAACAACACCAGGTTAACAAGCCATAGTAAAAGTGACAGTTGTTTATATATCACCCATATCTAGCGTCTCTTTAAACCATAAAATCTCAAGTGAGAGTAATATTCCGGTAATTTAATTAATCACAACTGATGACTACCAAGCAAATTTTATATCCCAACACTAAGTTATGGATGGCAGCGATTAAACCGCCAATGTATAGCGTTGCCATTATGCCCATTTGGGTAGGAACAGCAGTAGCATTTGCCGAAACTAAAACTTTCAATACTGTAGTATTTTCTACTTTTGTAGCTGCGGCAATCTTAATTCTTGCCTGGGAAAATATCAGTAATGATGTGTTTGATTCCGAAACAGGTATCGATCAAAATAAGCACCATTCTTTGGTGAATTTAACAGGCAATAAGCCATTAATATTTTGGATAGGAAATTTTTGTTTAGGTTTGGGATTGCTGGGCATACTAGCGATCGCCTTTTGGCAACATGACCTAACTGTTATCGGTATAATACTGCTGTGTTGCGGTTTAGGCTACACATACCAAGGGCCTCCCTTTCGCTTAGGATATCAGGGTTTAGGCGAGATTATTTGCTTTTTTGCCTTTGGCCCCTTAGCAGTGGAGGCAGCATATTATAGCCAAACGCAAACTTGGTCAATGACAAGTTTAGCAGCTTCAGTAATTGTCGGGATTGCCACAACCTTAATTTTGTTTTGCTCGCACTTTCACCAAGTTAAGGATGATATAGCCGCAGGCAAGCGATCGCCTATCGTCCGTCTCGGAACAGCAAAAGGGGCCAAACTCCTAGTTTGGTTTACTGCCAGCATTTATCCCCTCACCTTACTATTTGTGCTATTGGGGATTTTTCCAGTTTGGACGTTACTAAGTTGGGTAAGTTTACCCTTTGCCTTCAAATTATGCCGCCACGTCCAAGAAAATCACAATCAGCCGGACAAAGTTAGTAACTGTAAATTCATTGCCGTAGCCGTGCATTTCTGGGCTTGCTTGCTGCTTGGACTGGGATTTATACTTTAGCGATTACTAATTGATGCGTTATCAATTTAAATTTCGTCCATATCAGCGAAGATTTTTGCGATCGCTTACCACTAATCATGGTAAGTGGGATATTCGTGAAGGTATTATTCTTCGCCTTACTGATGAATCAGGTAAAGTCGGGTGGGGAGAAATCGCCCCTATTAGTTGGTTTGGTTCCGAAACCCTAGAACAAGCCTTAGATTTTTGTCGCCAACTCCCAGCAGAAATCACAGACGAAACAATTTTCTCCATCCCAGATGAGTTACCTGCTTGTCAATTTGGCTTTGAGTCAGCCTACGAGATGAGGAGTTGGGAATCGGGAGTAGGCAATGTGAACTGGGGAAGTAAATTCTTTTCAATGCCCAATGCCCAATGCCCAATGCCCAATGCCCAATCTTTTAGTGGCTTATTACCATCTGGGAAAGCGGCTTTAAATCAATTGGAAACTCTATGGCAGCAAGGATATCGCACATTTAAGTGGAAAATTGGTGTGGATGCGATCGCTGATGAACTAAAAATTTTTGAATCATTGATACACACCTTACCAGCCTTTACCAAACTACGATTAGATGCCAACGGTGGACTCAGTTATGAAGAAGCTAACTTATGGCTGCGGACTTGCGATAATCTCAAGGAAAATCCAGAACTACCCCTAGAAATTGAATTTATCGAACAACCGCTACCCGTTGAGCAATTTCAGCAGATGTTGGAATTGAGTACGAGTTATGAAACTGCGATCGCTTTAGATGAATCTGTCGCCACACTTGGACAACTCGCCGCCTCTCATCAACAAGGTTGGCGAGGGGTTTTTGTCATCAAACCTGGGATAGTTGGATCGCCATCTCGTCTGAGAAAATTTTGCCACCAGTATCCAATTGATACTGTATTTTCGTCAGTATTTGAAACTGCGATCGGTAGACTTGCAGCACTCCAACTTGCAGCCGAATTATCCCAAAACAATAGGGCAATTGGTTTTGGCATCGACCATTTTTTTGAACAAGAACAAACGTGGTTTCAAACTTTATGGAACGACTTTTAAACTGTCTTAATAAGCTATCTCAAAATGATTGGCTAATCGGTTATGATAGCCATCAATTTAATCAAATAGCTAAAGAATTATATTTAGAACTAACACGTATTTCAGAATGTGGAACACCACCAAAAATAATCTTAGCTGAACGCGAACCATTACGATTTTTAGCAAGCTTTATTGCTGCTTGTGCAGCTAATTGTCCAGTTTTCCTTTGTAACCCCGATTGGGGAACACAAGAATGGCAACAAGTCTTTGATCTAGTACAACCAGACATTATTTTGGGAATGGGGAATAGGGAACTTGTACTGAGCGCAGTCGAAGTATGGGGAATAGGGAATGGAAATAATTACCAATGCCCAATTCCCACTTGCCCTGAGCGAAGCCGAAGGGATGCCCCACGCCCACTGATTATGATTCCCACAGGTGGTTCATCGGGGCAGATTAAATTTGCCATCCACACTTGGGAAACTCTCACAGCATCAGTACAAGGATTTACAGAATACTTTCAACTAAAGCAAGTCAATTCTTTTTGCATATTACCCCTGTATCACGTGAGCGGTTTAATGCAATTTATGCGCTCTTTCACTACTGGAGGGAAACTAGCTATTCTACCCTTCAAAGCAGTAGAAACAGGTCAGATATTCAATTTTAAACAATCAGAATTTTTCATATCTTTAGTACCAACACAGTTACAACGTCTTCTAGAAAATCCAGAATTAACTGAATGGTTATCCCAATTTAATACAGTACTTTTAGGAGGTGCGCCAGCATGGAACGAACTACTAGAAAAAGCCAGATTTCATCGCATCCGGTTAGCGCCTACTTATGGTATGACAGAAACCGCCTCTCAAATTGCCACCCTCAAACCAGATGATTTTCTTAGTGGTAAAATTAGCAGTGGTCAAATTCTTCCCCATGCAAAAGTAACTATTCGCAATCATCAAGGCGAGATTTTAAATTCCAATCAAATCGGAAATATTACCATTCATGCTCAATCTTTAGCCCTTGGTTACTATTCTCAAACTAGAGAAAATCAAACTGATTTCCAAGTAGATGATTTAGGCTTTTTAGACGAACAAGGACATTTAAATATTGTCGGACGTAACAGCGACAAAATTATTACAGGTGGAGAAAATATTTACCCAGCAGAGATTGAATCAGCGATACAAGCCACTCAAATGGTTGCTGATATTTGTGTCATTGGCATTCCAGATAAACACTGGGGACAAGCGTTAACAGCGATTTACATTCCCAAAAAATCAGATATCTCTGCCTTAACAATCCAAACCCTACTCAAAAACAAACTCAGCAAATTTAAAATCCCAAAATATTGGATTCCCCAGCAAAACCTACCTCGCAACTCCCAAGGTAAAATTAACCGCCAACACTTACAACAAATAGCCACAGAATTCCTCCAAAATCCCATCACATAATCTCTCTCGACCTTCTTCTCTCTGCGCCCTCTGCGTCTCTGCGGTTCGTTTCCAACCACTGAACTATCTCATCAGGTAATTCCTGCTTACTTCTACTACTTGCATCAATACAAACATGGCGAGTAATAGCCTTTGCAACTACCACCTCAGCCACTGTTACTTCATAAGTAATTTCAAACTTATCAACACCTATTTTTTGGGGAATTAAACTAATCAGTAACTTATCCCCACCAAACATAGGGCGCAAAAAATCGACACTAGCATGAACAATGGGGAAAGCTACAGAAGGATTAGTAAAAAAATCTTTGAGATTAATACTTGATGCTTCTAAAGATTCTTCATAAGCTTCATGGCAAATACCCAAAACATTAGCAAAATAAACTACCCCAGCAGCATCAGTATCTTGAAAGCGAACCGTGCGGTTATAAGTAAAAGGCATTTTTGACAATTGAATATTAAAAAACAGTAGGATTATTGCCTACTCTACAAACTAATTTTATTGCAACTAAGTAAATCGATGATAAAAATTCAATTTCCCCAATTCTGAGTTTGTATCAAGATGTTTAGTCTTATCTAATGCTTTGGGGTGAGCAAAGGCGATCGCTTCTACATTGGCTCCAACGGCGGAACTTCAAAGTCATTAAACGAGCAAACATTGTAAGACGAAGCGGCTAAAGCCTTTACCAGCTTACCGTCGAGAGTCAGCAAACTAGCACCTACCTGCTGAGAAAGTGCGACATAAGAGCCATCGTAGGCGGAGATTCCATAATTTAATGCGATCGCAACTGCATCCACCATCAAGTCAGCCGTTGAGACAACACGCAAAGGAAAGCTTTTGAGAGTTGCTAAATCTGCTGGCACATCAGCAACAGCATAAAGTCTGGCGCGGACATACTTCCAAATGATGTTGCCACACTCAATGTAAAACAGGTCTGGGACAAAGATCGCAGTTTGAGGATTGGCAAGATAAGCAAACAGTTGATTAACTTTCGGAGTTAGTGGATCGTCTGGTATAAATTGCTTAATAGCTACACTTGCGTCTACAACACACCTGAGAGGGATAGTCATCTGTCTCGGTCTTCTCGGATTAACGCAGTACTATCAGGCCATTCCACATCAGTTTCGCGACTCTCACGGCGAAGGCGGATTTCCTCTAAGAGTTTTGGGACATTTTTTCGTCTTTCGTCCTCAGTTAATTGTGTTTTTGTCTTCTGCAAGGCGTTCTGCAATATTGTAATAACTTGAGCATCAACTGAGCTATTTTCAGCTTTAGCTAACTCTTGCAGTTGTTCGTATAACTCATCAGGTATGTTTAGCGCATAAAGGGTAGTCATTGATCAAACTCCCAAAATAATTTATTGGTAATGGTAGCATGATGTTCATAGGGGATAGAGGGTGATTATACTTTTTGCTTTCTAAGAACGTATTTCAATCTTTAATTATAGAGGTTAAATAATATTTAAGTTTTAGTCTTTTAAAAAATCGTTTACATGGGTTTCAATCCATGTCATACAGTCTCTAAAGTGACCCATCTTATCTTGTGTTATCTGTTTTGCATGTGCATCAGCCCTATACTTGTTTATAGCTTCCATTTTTGAATTAAATTCATCTTGCTTACGTGAAAAAATGTGTTCAAAAGTTGCCCATTATTTTTTGATTATATTTCTCACAAATTCAAAATATATGTTTATCTTCTCAGGATCGAACAAATCTTTATAAGCTAGGTGATTATACTTTTTTTGCTCCTCTTTACTAAAATAAACTAATAATTTCTCTCTTGCTTGATTCTCCCCGTATTTGGCCTTTAACTGAGTACGAACTATTTTCCTTAACTTTGGTTCTAAAGCGTTTCTTCTTTGAGATATTTCATTTAACATATCTTCATTGCTTGTAAGTAGCTGGGCGGGGAAAAACCAAAATGTGTAACAATAAGGAAATACGGATAAATTATGAAAACAGGTATAAAATATGGAAGCGCGATCCTGTAACACGAAAGCTCAAACAGGCAGACCTTGAAATGCTAGAGCTAGCTGCGGCGGCTGGCGAGATAGACCTGAAATATCTAGATGAATCAGGCTTTTGTATGTGGTGTACACCCGGTTATACATATTATCCAATAGGGGAACAAAAGCGCTTAGAGCAAAGTAAACGACGTGGTAGAAGATTGAGTATTCTTGGTTTGTTTCAACCATTAGTAAGTTTTATTTATGGCTTAGTTATTGGTAGCATCACTAGTGAATCTTATATGAAAATGATGGAATATGAGGCTATTCAGGCAGAAGAACAAATCAAGGCGACTGGACGTATAAGAGTAATAGTTCAAGATAATGGTTCCATACATAAATCTCTTGATGTACAACAATATTGGACTCAGTGGTAACACATGGGATTATATATTTTCTTTCTGCCTACATATTGTTTAGAGATGAATAGAATTGAACTAGAGTGGCAACAACTCAAAAAACATGAAATTTCTGGACAGATGTTTGATGACAAATTAGACCTAGCTTATGCAGTTATTGATGGGATAGAAGCCAGAGGAGAACGAAATAATTACGGTACAGAACGTTTCAAATTCAACAACCATCTTTCTTCTTAAGATTGCTTTACATATATTGTTTTTTCCACGCCCACCTACTTAAGAAGTTTTGGCAAATTGCCCTCAGACGTATATAGCGATTCTCAATTTCATGGAATACAGAGCTAACCCCCACCCCCTTCCCTACTAGCATTGGGGAGTAAGATTCCAAACCTCTTTCCTTTTAGGAGAGAGGTTTGGAGAGAGATCAGAGTGTATTGCATCCAAACGAGAATCGCTATAAATAACTGGCTCTACAAACAGAGCCAGCTTCTCTTGGAAATTTGAAATTCAGTTTGAGATCATTACCACAGTTACTACTTACAATCCTCGCAATTCCACTCAACAGTTAAATTGCCTTTATTATCACTGAACGCATCACCGTTATTACTCTTTCCAGTATCGTTGATTGTGAAGTAAACTTTTTCATTTGGGTCTAAAGTTAAGGTTTGACTATCTCCAATAAGATTGTATTCGCCTTTCTGACGAACTATCAAAGCTCCCTCTGGAGAACCAGGCAAATTGTAGTTTTCACCAGCTCTAGGATATTTGTTATTTCCATCAGGACCATTAAGACCCTCGTTTGGGTTGTATGTCCACTTACCCGTAGCAAAGAAGTGAAATGTTCTAGTCGAGGATTGCGGATTAGCAAAGGCTTGACCTAGTTGACTCTTAGCTACCACTGTAAACTTTCCCTGCGTCTCCTAAAGAACGGGTGAAGAAGTAGGTGGATTTGTTGATGAAGTATTAGCTTGTATTGATGTTGATGGATGTACGTTTGAGAATACAGCTGCAAGAATAGCTGCAACCCCAACACCTCCGCCTAAAGCGGTCAAAATGCTAGAGAAGCTTGTCCAGAAACCACTTTGCTGTTTATTGTCACTCATAAATTATACTCTGATTATTAAACCAGGAAACTTAGTTGTTTGAATGGGTCAAAGATAACCACAAACCTCAAAATCCTAATTCCGGAAAAAACAAACAGATCAACTCACTCAGATTGCCTAAGTAAGTCAGCGTTAAAAAATCAACTTGTATAACAAAATGTGAAATCATCAAAGAGCTTATGAATAAATCATTCTCAGATTTTTACAAAACTCAACATACATTGGTTTTCTCGTGCCGACTTACTTAGTAGCCGAAATTTGATAAAAGTATCTCTGTTAAAATATCTCTATGTTTAAAGCTCTTGTCAAACATTAGGTTTAAGCTGGAAATTGAAAAACATAATCATGATTACATCATGACTATCATTGGCTGCTACTATTCGCAAAATATTCAACGGAGAGGGGGAGATTCGAACTCCCGGAGGTTTTAGCCTCATCCGATTTCAAGTCGGACGCAATCGACCACTCTGCCACCTCTCCAGTAAATCTGTCAAACTTGTGCTGATCCTACTAGTTTCAGACGCTATTCAGGCGCTTTTGTTGGTTAGCACTAAACTTGACAGATCATACTATACCCTATTATCTACGCAGATTGCACTACTGGATGCGAATATCTACGACACAATGCGCGATCGCTCATACAAAATTTCCCCTTTAGCCACCTGAAAGTCATTCCCCACCCAAACTAAGGAAACTTGTGAAACCACACCCGCCTCTAGGGTGACAATGGAAAAATTACGCAACTTCTCGCCGTCATTTTCCACAATCCTGGGGACACTAGCCGCATTTAAGTAAATTGTCCCCTCTGGACTTCTAAAGATGGGTTTGCGCTGCACCTTCTTGGTATGGCGTAAATCTCGGTGCATGTGACCAAATGTCACCAAAGGAATGGTTTTACCAGCAGTCAAGGCTTGAGAAATCGCCTCGCCCAAATCTGGATCGCCAAAGTCGCCGCCAATTGGATGCCAGTCTTTGCCGCAGGGGTCTTCGGGGCGATCGCCTAACCCACTCGGCCCATTGTGACCCAAAAATATAATTGTCTCGTAAGCGGCGCTTTTAACAGCTTTGAAGATGCGATCGGCGGATTCTTCCAAACTCGTCACACCGTAACGTTCTTTACAGATTTCCGCGAATTTCCACTCTGGGCCACCCCAAGTAAAGGGACGACCCCCCACTACAGTTAAATTCCAAGCAGGAAAATCCAGCTTACCGTAACCAACATGGGACGAACCTAATAAATCGAGTTGTTCCTGTACCCAGTCTTCCTTAGAGCGGTCATAAGGAGCCTTTTTGCGTCCCCATTCGGTGGCGGTGTACCAGGCATCGTGGTTGCCCATCACGGCTGCTTTGGGAATATCGAGAGAAGCGATCGCTCTGACCACTTCCACCGATTCATTGCCAAAATCCCCGACAAACAGCACTAAGTCAACACCCAAATGCTTGAGTGCAACGCCATCTTCCACTTCCCATTGGTCGTGAATATCTCCAACTACAGCAATTTTGAGGTTTATCGATTGAGTTTCTTGACTGGTCATGCCACTTTCCTTGCCGTCTATCTCCAGGATATGAAACTCAGCCCGATTTGGACACAACCCCAAAATATCAACCGTCCACTATTTTTGGTAAAAACTACTATAATTGAATCCACAGGACATACATTTGCAACATAAAGCACCCCTAAACTGTGTTTACCACTGCACTAGCTCAACGAGAAAACACCCAACTGGGTGTACCACTAGATTTGTTTGCCGCGATTCAGAGTCTCAAAAAAGAACTCAACGCCGTTATCCTGGCGCATTATTATCAAGAGCCAGATATTCAGGATATTGCAGACTTTATTGGGGATTCATTACAACTGGCAAGAGCCGCCGAAAAGACTAATGCTGATGTAATTGTCTTTGCTGGTGTTCACTTCATGGCAGAAACAGCAAAGATACTTAATCCTGATAAATTAGTACTTTTACCAGATTTGAATGCTGGTTGTTCTTTAGCCGACAGTTGTCCAGCAGACGAATTCGCAGCTTTTAAAGCAGCGCATCCAGATCATTTGGTGGTGTCTTACATCAACTGTTCTGCTGATATCAAGGCAATGAGCGATATTATTTGTACTAGTTCCAACGCTGTGAAAATTGTGCAGCAGATACCGAAAGAACAGCCGATTATTTTTGCCCCAGATCGGAATTTGGGGCGGTATGTTATGGAACAGACTGGACGAGATTTGGTGCTATGGCAAGGTAGCTGTATTGTCCATGAAACCTTTTCGGAAAAGAAAATTGTCCAGTTAAAAATTGCCCATCCCGAAGCAGAGGCGATCGCACATCCAGAATGTGAAAGTAGTGTATTACGCCACGCCAGTTTTATTGGCTCCACAGCCGCTTTACTCAAGTATTGTCAAAACAGCCCCACCAAAGAATTTATCGTTGCTACAGAGCCTGGAATCATTCACCAAATGCAAAAACTAGCTCCTGACAAGCGTTTTATTCCTGCACCGCCGATGAATAACTGTGCTTGTAACGAATGTCCGTTTATGCGATTAAACACCCTAGAAAAGCTTTACTGGGCAATGAAAAATCGTACTCCTGAAATTACCATGTCAGAGGGTATTCGGCTGGCTGCACTGCGACCAATGCAACGAATGCTGGAGATGAGCGTGTAAGCAGTATTTTTTATACAAATGGTAGAGACGCAGTTTTGTTGCGATCTCTACCCGCAAGTTGTTTTTTATAATTACTTGCAATTTCTAAATCATGGTGCTAATATGTTAAATCGTGAGACAAATCGGGTCGGTGTCCGAGTGGTTAATGGAGACGGACTGTAAATCCGTTGGCTAGCGCCTACGCTGGTTCAAATCCAGCCCGGCCCACCACTTACGAAGTTATAAGTTATAATGACTGGGTTAAGAGCAAAGCTCCCAGCATTGTAACTTACAACTAAAAAACAGAAGTTATCTTTTGCCCGTGTGGCTCAGTGGTAGAGCACACCCTTGGTAAGGGTGAGGTCACGAGTTCAATCCTCGTCACGGGCTTTTTAAATTGATAAAATAATCAACGTAAAAGCAAGGGCTTCAAGCTTTTGAAGGAATTCAAATGTTAAAAAGCTAATTATCTTATTTGTATTTGTGACTATTTTGACTATCAGATCAGAATTTGGGATATCCAGGTTGTTTTTTTGGCTATGATTTGGCTATGATTTTGTAGGCTCAGTATAAGCCGCAGAGACATTTATCCTACTATTGAGCAACGCCCTTTTTTCACTTTCTCCTCTAAAGTCCTTGGATCTGATTACGAATTTCATTATCAATCTGTGATTCCTGAATTACCGAAAAATCATCCGAATCGTCATGTAATCCGTGAGAAGCGATAAATCTACTCCCATCTTCTACCTCAAGGAGTAATCCAATTTCATTTGCAATATCTGCGTATAGTGCGCTGCTGTAACTTCTTTTTCAAATAGTTATATTTGATATACGTTGCCCTACAAACCTAGCCCAAAAATTATTACTGTATACTGCATCTCTTGCATCTACTGGATAAAGCTCGTTATCTTCTTCAGCTAGTTCTTCACTTGTTTCACCAGCCTCGTTTTTCTCAACCCAGATAGTAACTGAGTTTTTTGATGGTTGACTTCCATATCCAATAACTAGCCCTGAGTCAAAGCTCATAATAAGACAGCCGGCTGTCAGTGAAAAAACTTCTTTTGCTTCAATGCCGTATTCCAGAACCGCCCTATCAGGTGGCTCCCAACTATATCTAGTCAAATTAAGTATCACAAGTCCCTTAAGGGAGTCTAAAACCTCACTCCGATTAGATGGAATATCTGATGTATATAAAAAAGTTTTCATTTATTTAGATTTTTTTGAGTAGACTCAATAAGTTTCAATCTTCGTCATGATTGTTAACTGTCCTTCTACTGTTCCATAAGCTTTCTTTACCCAATACCCTCTAGGTGGCTTTTCTATCCCATAAGCCTTACACCACTTTTCTACAGCCTTATCAGATACGCCAAAATCTTTCCCAATTTGCGCTGTTGGCTTTTTCCAAACTAGTTTTTCTAGTTCTTCTTTAGATGGCCTTTCTACTTTTCTGGTATGAATCCTAGAGTCTGGGTTAACCTTTCTAGTTGTTAAGTCAACGCCAAACTCCTTGTAGGTTCGCTTAAGTGCTACTTCAGTTAAATCTGTAAAATCTTCCCACCAATAAAAAGGATTAGGTGATTTAGGTGGCGTTGTCCTGATACCGCAACCGCCAAACGTGATTGATGGATATACTACTTTGTTTATATCTGGCAAATAAAGACCATAGAAATCAAAGTCATCAGATTTATATTTTTTCTCATGACAACCATTCTTGTCTGCCCAATTGCTTTTATTTTTCAATGTGCCATCACAACTGTACTTAGCTTGAATTCTGTAACATTTGCCATCTTTGTAGGCAATCAAATCAAAGGGTGCATGTTCAGTTACTACTGGTACAAAAACCGAATATTCTTTCTCGACTAAATCTGCTATCACTTTAGCAGCTGCTAGATCGCCTTTATCTTTTGTGTGGTGCATTTATATGAACTCTCAAGCCTATTTGGTAAATTAGCATGAAAAGGCTTTTTTAGGGTTCGTATTAAGTTAAAACGAGCGCGGCAGGGTTCGAACCTGCGACCAACGGATTAGAAATCCGTGGCTCTATCCACTGAGCTACGCGCCCAAAACAAAATAATGGCTCCCAAAAGAGTCATCTTAACTATTATATCGTTTCGACGTAACAAGAAGCAATCGAAAATTGCAGATTTACCACTAGCAAGGCTAAGATGCTAGTCGCTAGTTAGTGCAATCTACACTGAAAACGAAACAGATGGGGTATTGGTTTAGATATATTGTGTTGTCAAGGGGTTATTTGCCCGTTAGCGCTAACGTCCTCTGGGCGGCTACCTTCGGGAAGAATCTGGCGATCGCGAGGCTCATTCCTACAGTATGCTAGGTAATTTCAGCCTTGGCGATACTGCCAAATGCCATTATATATTCCATATTAAGAGTGCCCCTGTGAGGAGTTATTTGCTAGTGCCATGTTTATTCTCAAACGGCAGGATGTTGAAATATCAAGCATTCAGCACCCAAAAAAGGATCAGCAGGTGCCGATTCTTAGTTATCAAGGGCAGACTTTCCGCTTGATTAGTGTTTTCAAAGCTAGTCAAGAGGAAGAAGCTAGAGCCTTATGGAGAGAATTAACGGATAACCGAGGTAAAGCCTGTGTTTTGCTGGAGGAACCGGAACGCTTTAGTGTTTGGGGTAAAATCCGTTTAGAGCAACTAGATAGTGACACAGGTAATCATGGCAAAACGGCGATTTTAATCCAAGCCGGTATTTTGCTGTTGCAGGGTGTTTCTATCGACATTGAAGAGTTTTTAGGTGCTAGACAAGCTGCATTATTTGAAAAAGATATTGCGGAGGTGTTCAAGCAAAAACAATTTCCCCAAGCATCTTCTTTAGAAGCAGTGAAATATCTGGTATCTACTAATCCTTTGCCAACAGCTAAAATACCTGATTGGCAAGAAAACCATGTAGTTATCCTGTTACAAGAACTGCATAGATTAGGAAAAGCCTATTTTGGCAATGCTAATTTTACCAAACAAGTAATTTATAAGCTAGAAGATATGCCAGAAGCCGAGCGATCGCTGTTTATCACTTGGCTAAATCAATCGCCACTGGGTAAACTATGGCAGTAGCAGGGAAATTTTTTCACAAAATTCCTGCCACTGGCACTTGCTTTTGGTGTCCGATTGTGTATTACCTGATAGACACACTGCTAGATATACAGTCCTTTAACTCAAAATACTGCCAGAGTGCATCTACATAGTCAAGTCCTATGAGTAACTCTTACGAGAATTCGTTCCTTTCTAAATCAATTTTCACTACTCAGAACATTGTCTTAGCTAATATTGGCTGGGCCGTACTGGCACTGCTATACTTTTTGTTATTTAGTGCCAAAGTTCCTGGAGCCGATGGCATCGAAAGCCGAGCCGAATGGTATGTGATTGGCACAAATATTTTTGAAGCTTTAGCTTATTTGGGTGCCAGTATCTTATGCTTGAGGAACTGGCTGAGTCCGCAAATCGTCAGTGGCCGAAATGTTTGGCTCTTAATTGGGCTAGGTATGCTTTCTTATTTCGTTGGAGGGATAATTTTCGGCTATACCGAAATAGTTTTAAAAGATGAACCGGATGTGTCTGTGGGCGATATATTTTTTGTACTGACTTATCTATTACTTGGCGCAGGCATGATTTTAGCTGTGGCTTCCAGGCGAATCAATCTGGAAAAATGGCAGTGGCTAATTGTATTAGCAATTGCAGTGTTCGGTAGTTTGTTGGCATGGTGGATTTCTATGCAACAAGAAACACCCTCAGAACTGCTAGTCGCTATTTTGAATTGGTTTTACGTAGTTAGCGATGTAGTTTTGTTAATTATTGCTACCACTCTGCTACTAGCCTTTTGGGGGGGAAGAGTTTCCCAGTCTTGGCGAATGATTGCAGCGGCGGCCTTTTCGCTCTACATTGCAGATATGTGGTTTAAATATGCCCAAGGCCCCAATTATCAAAGTGGAGAAATATTAGAAGTGTTTTGGGTGTTTAGTGGAGTGTTATTTGGTATGGGCGCTGCCTTAGAATATGACGCATCACTAAGACGAACGCGGCGTACCAGCGGACGTAAACGAGCTTAGTAAAGATTTTTGGTATCTACCGTGAGAAAACTAACAGACTCTGACAAGCAAGAAATTCTGAAGTTATATCGAGAGACTGCTGAAACAACCTCAACTTTGGCAGACCGCTATGGTGTGAGTAATTCGACAATTAGTCGCCTGCTCAAAAGCACTTTGCCAGAAGATGAGTATGAATATTTAGTCTCCTTAAAGCGGGCTGCGAGAACTCCTGAAGGAAGGGCACAGGTGAGCTACGAGCAGTTACCACTGCTGAGTCAACCAGAACCAGAGCCGGAGATAGAAGTTCCACCCAGCGAAAGCCAACCCTTGGAAGTGCCAAAGGTTGAGCCACTACCACGTAAAATAATTCGTGTAGAGCAGGAAGTGTACTCAGAGGAAACGGCGGAGTCAATTGCTGCTAGTAGAAGAGTGCGACGACGCCCCTCGGCGGCGGAAAAACCGAAACTCCGAGTCACAGCAGATAAATTAGAAACTCCAGAGCCAAAGCCGCCGGAAATAGTCAGCATCCCCATCCCACCGCTAAAGAATGAACATCCAGGAGCGGCTGTTATCGCGCACATGCTGGGCGAAGATTTGCTCGACGAATCCGAAGATTTGGATGATTTAGATGATGATGATTTAGAGGATGACGACTTTGAGGAAGAAGACTTTGATGATGATGACCTGGATGAGCAAAGACCTTTAGTTACAAGAAGAAGACCAGGTGAAGCATCAGTTGAAGTTTTACCACTGTCGATAGCCAATTTGCCCAAAACTTGCTATTTGGTAATTGACCGTTCCTCAGAATTAATTACGCGACCTCTGAAGGACTTTGGTGATTTGGGACAAATTCCCAGCCTGGAAACCCAGCAAAGAACTCTGCCGGTGTTTGATAACCATCGTGTCGCCAAGCGTTTTTCTACTAAACGCGATCGCGTGATTAAAGTTCCTGATAGTAAAATGCTGCATAAGGCTCGGACTCATCTCCAAGCTAAGGGCATTACACGACTGCTAATTGATGGTCAGGTCTATTCTTTGTCTACGGTTTAAGAGTTATAAGTTAGGAGTTAGGAGTTAGGAGTTTAGAGTTTCATAATTCTTAACTCTTAACTTTTAACTCCTAACCTAAGTGTAGACAGCCCTTGCAAAACGTTCTGCTAAGTAAATAATGTCCTGTCTACGAGCAATTTGATTTATCCATTGTTTGGGAATATTTTCCACCCCGTAGTAAATTCCCGCTAATCCACCAGTGACAGCAGCGGTAGTATCTGTATCTCCGCCTAAGTTGACAGCTTTCAGTACAGCTTCAGAATAAGACGAGCTATTTAACAAACACCACAGGGATGATTCTAAAGTATCAATCACATAGCCACCAGAATTAATCTCTTCCACTGGTATCTTGGCAATCTCACCACTGAAAATTCTGCCAAAATGCGGCTTCTCTAACAAAAATTCTCGGACAGAATAAATTGTTTGGATATCTTGCAGTCCTTGTAAATAAGCTGTTTGGAGGTCAGCCCCTTCCAAGAGCGCCACTGCAATACTAATATAAATGCCACAGGCCATTTGCGATCGCGCATGAGCATGGGTAATTGCCGAAACATCATGCACCCGCGCTAGCAATTCGGCTAAAGTTAAGCTTCTGTGACAATAAGCCATCGGCAAGATTCTCATTAAAGAACCATTGCCATTAGTATTTTCAACCTTACCACCGGCCTGATGGGGAACAACTCCCTGTTTCAGGCGCATAATTGCTGTGTGGGTAGTTTGACCAATATCAAAGACATCGCCACGGGGAGTCCAGTAAGCCTCCTTATACCAGCGCCAGAAGGAATTGGCTATCGCATCCAACGAATACCCCCGACAAAGGCATTCTGCCAAGCAAAAGCTTAAGGAACTGTCATCTGACCAAGTTCCTGGTGGTTGATTCCATGTGCCATAACCTTGCATCGTTGTCACTGGAGATTTTACTCGTTCAGCACGGCTAGTAAACTCCACCGGCACACCCAACGCATCACCGACACATAAACCCATCAAACCAGATAACGTTTTTGTAGCGGTTAGCATTATTCAATCTCCACAAGAATTGCTCAAAATTAACTTTATAGATTCCCTCTATAGCTTGTTGCAACAGATGTTACAGCCTACTTCATCATCTGTGAAAAGGTAGGCAAAAATTATTAATCGGGTATTTTATTTACCATATCCCGACTTATTTTTAGTTCCAAATATTGTGACAGTTTTAAAAGCGTCTATTGGGGGAACAAACAGACAGAATGTAAAGACATTGAGATGTAATTATAACAGCTTATTTATCAATTTAAGGGATAGTTATCCTGTAAGCGTTATACATTAACAACAACAATTTTTTAATAAAAGTTGAGAATTATTTGGAACATTATCACTTTATTTTCGACCTGGAATATACAAGTAAAAAATACAAAATTTGGTAAAAATTATGAAACGCTTACTCAAGTCTTTCGTGACAATTTCAGCATTGTCTTCCTTAATAGTTGCTCCTTTTGTTCTATCAGCTGGTCAAGCTTCTGCTGAAACTAAAAAGGGTACTGATGCTAGCTATGTTGGTGCTGGTGTTGCCGCTGGCGTTACCAGTGGCGGACAAGGTATCAACGATGATGCCACATTTGGTGGTAATGTTACAGGTCGCGTGAAATTAGGAACTACGCCATTTTCTGCACGCGGTAATGTCCTCTGGAGTGATAAGACAAGTGCCATTATCCCAGAAGTTTCTGTGGATGTGCCTATCGCTAATAGAACTAATGCTTATTTAACTGGTGGTTATTCTTTTGTAGAGAAAGATGGCTCACCAACTCCTATAGGTAACAAAGATTCAGTAGTGGTAGGTGCTGGTGTTGAATCGGAAGTTGCTAATAACTTCCTCGTCTACACTAACGCTAAAGTAGGACTTGGTGCCTACCAAAATAGTGATGCTTCTGCTGTTACCATCAACGGTGGTCTTGGCTATCGCTTCAAATAAAAAATTATTGAGTCCTCAGTCAGTTTATACTTTACTTAGTACTTAGGACTCAGCACTTCTTCACTCACTACTCCAAAAAGCTGGTTTTGTTAAGTATTACATCACTGACAAAGCCAGCTTTTGCCGTGATAAAATTAAAATATTCCTCATTATTCCGGCCGGATTACCGGGGATAAACTAGCCGAAGGGTGCTGATTCGGCGTCTACTAATGCTTTATTGAGAATACTATACAAGTCTAATGGTTAAATCTGCTCCTTCCCCCATCGCTAGCCGTAAGCCTTCCAAAGTAGAAGGGATCAAGGAAAATAGTAATTTTTTGCGTGAACCTGTAGCAACTGAAATCCTTCAAGATACTACCCATTTTACTGAAAATGCGGTACAGCTTTTGAAGTATCACGGTTCTTACCAGCAGGATAACCGCGACAACCGCACCAAGGGACAGGAAAAAGATTACCAGTTTATGCTGCGGACAAAAAATCCGGGTGGTTTAGTACCGCCGCAGCTGTATCTGGCTTTAGATAAAATAGCTGATGAGTATGGCAACCACACGTTACGAGCAACTACGCGTCAAGGTTTCCAACTGCACGGAATTTTAAAGAAGAATCTTAAATCAGCAATTGCCACGATTGTCAAGAACCTGGGTTCGACTTTGGGAGCTTGCGGCGATATTAACCGCAACGTGATGGCACCACCAGCCCCATTTAAGAATCGCCCAGAGTATCAGTATGCTTGGGACTATGCCCAGAATATTGCTGACTTGCTGACAGCACAGACAGGCGCTTATTACGAAATTTGGTTAGATGGCGAAAAAGCAATTAGTGCTGAAGAAGACCCAGAGGTGAAGGCAGCCCGACAGCGCAATGGCAATGGCACAATTATTCATGATAACGAAGAACCGATTTATGGCACGTACTATATGCCTCGCAAGTTTAAAATTTGCGTGACAGTGCCAGGGGATAATTCGATTGATTTGTATTCTCAAGACCTGACGTTGGTAGTGATTACCAATAAAAAGAAGCAATTAGAAGGATTTAATATTTTTGCTGGTGGTGGTTTAGGTAGAACCCACGGTAAAGAAGAAACTTTCGCTAGGTTAGCAGACCCCATCGGTTATGTGGCGAAGGATGACGTTTACGACATAGTAAAAGCGATTGTTGCTACCCAGAGAGATTATGGCGATCGCACCGACCGTCGTCATGCCAGATTAAAATATTTAATCAACGATTGGGGCTTAGAAAAATTCCGCACTCAAGTTGAAGAATATTTCGGTAAATCAATTGAAGCCTTCAAACCACTGCCAGAGTTTAAATATTACGACTTCCTCGGCTGGAATGAACAAGGTGATGGCAAGCTATTCTTAGGAATTTCCATTGACAATGGTCGAATCAAAGATGAAGGTTCGTTTCAACTGAAAACCGCTTTGCGGGAAATTGTCGAGCAGTTCAACTTACACATCCGCCTGAGTGCCAACCACAACCTAATTTTTTACGATATCGAACCAGATAGCAAGCAAGCTATTCAAGACATTCTCAGCCGTCACGGTGTCGTAGACGACCCCAGTAAAATCGAACCTTTAGTACGGTATGCAATGGCTTGTCCGGCTTTGCCCACTTGCGGCTTGGCAATCACGGAATCAGAACGAGCAATACCGGGTATTTTGGAAAGAGTTCGCGCCCTTTTGGATAAAGTTGGTTTACAAAAAGAGCATTTTGTGGTAAGGATGACTGGATGCCCCAACGGTTGCGCTCGTCCCTACTTAGCAGAATTGGGCTTTGTCGGTAGCGCCCCAGAATCTTACCAATTATGGTTAGGGGGTTCGGCAAATCAAACTCGACTGGCGCAACCTTACATAGAAAAGCTGCACCATAATGACTTGGAAACCTTCTTAGAGCCGATTTTTGTCTACTTTAAGAAATCTCGCAAATCGAAAGAAAAGTTTGGTGATTTTTGCGATCGCGTTGGTTTTGATGCCATCCGCGAATTTGCTGCTAGCTACGAACCGCAAACAGCTAATGGTGCAAACAAATCGCGTCATCGGGTCAATTTGAAAGAAGAGGTTTATGGCAAGTTGAAAGAAGTAGCAGAAAGTCAAGGTAAGCCGATGACTCAGTTAGTTACTGAAGCGCTAGAGGTTTACTTCCAGAATCTTTCGTAAGCCGAATAAATAATTAAACCATGATGGACACAGATGGATTTATCTGTGTCCATCTTTGATTTGATATTCTTGAAATTCCAAAATCCCATGTCTCAACTGCAAAGAATTGCGATTGCACCCTCCCAATTTCAACAAGGGCAAATTTTACTCACCAAAGAACAGCAGCATTATTTGGGGCGTGTGTTGCGCTTGCGTGAAGGCGATCGCTTTATTGCAATGGATGGTAGAGGAAAATGGTGGTTAGCGCAGCTAGCAGGGGAACAAGCACGGGTTTTAGAAGCGCTTTTGGTGGAAACAGAATTACCTGTATCAATTATCCTGATGGTAGCGTTGCCCAAAGGCAATGGATTTGATGAAGTAGTGCGGTGTTGTACAGAGTTGGGAGTAACTTGTATTGCACCAGTATTGAGCGATCGCACTTTACTTCATCCTAGTCCTCAAAAGCTCGAACGCTGGCGGCGCATTGCAGCCGAAGCCGCCGAACAATCAGAGCGCTCATTCGTGCCGACAATTTTAGAGCCTGTTGCTTTTAATACGGGTTTGTCATCAGTCATTAGTCATTTGTCATTGGCGAATAGCCAACAATATATTTGTGTCGCGCGTGGTGAGTTTCCCCATTTAAAAGATTGCTTACATCACAAAGGACAAATGACAAATGACACAGGACAAATGACAATTGTTATTGCTACTGGCCCAGAGGGAGGATGGACAACAGAAGAAATTGAGAATGCAAAGTCAGCTGGATTTCAGCCTGTTTCTCTTGGTCGCCGCATTTTGAGAGCAGTTACAGCCCCAGTAGTAGCATTATCCTTGATTACCGCAAGTTGTGAAGTATAAATGATTTATAGCTCACGCAAAATTACTTTTGCGCGAGACATCACTCCAACGTGTATTTAGAGTAAGTGATGATTGAGCAAGTTGCGATCGCCTTTGAGCATAAAGATTATCAAACAGCAGCTAAATTACTCAAACAGCTGCAAAAAGAATCACCCGAAAATCCTTGGGTACAATATTATCTCGGTCGGCTCCATGAAGTATCCCAAAAGCGCCAAGATGCAGAACAAATTTATCGGCAATTGCTGCGAGATACAAGGAACGCCAAAATAGTAACGCTCGCACGCCAAGGTTTGCGACGGCTACAAGAAATGGAGCTAGAAGAAAGACAAAGAGCTATTTCCCAAGCAAAATCTGAACCAAATAACATCGAACTTGGCGTACTAGTCTTAGAGCCACTCAGTAACGAATTGAAAACAGAAGTGTCTCGAAAATTTGCTCAGATTATGCAGCTAGATCCCTACACTGCACGGCTGATACTCCCAAGTCGTGGCTGGAGATTGTACCGCACTGGCCAAGTAGGAGAACTAAAATTTTATGGCAAACAGCTACAGCAGGCTGGTATTCCTTGCTTTTGGGCAACAATAGCGCAAATTCAGCAAATTCAAGTTTATCAAGTCAAACATTTCCAAGCATCTACCCCACAAGCTACTGTTGTTTGCCGAAACGAAGTCAATCAACTTGGTTCTCTCACCTTTGACTGGTCAGAAGTCACAGCGAGAGTAGTAGGACTTTTGCCCATTTTTGAACAAGTTGTAGATGTTGATGCTCGCCGTAAACTGGAATGGAAAACCCAAACACAAGACTATGCTCAGTTTTGTGATTTACACATACCTGGTAGGCGTTCTATTCTCCGACTTTATGATAATGGCTATGAATTCCAGCAAGGTTTAGAAATCATTCCTCAAGCTAGCCAAAATACAATCAGAATTAATTGGAATAGTTTATCAAGTTGGATTGACCAGCAACTACCTCAAGTCAAAATCTGGTCAGATTTCACGCCTTTTGCAGATACAACATTAGATCAAACAGAAATGTTGAGTCATATCAAGTCTCACATCGATTTGTTTCGTCGAGAACAGACTAATTGGGATTCAGCTTTTCATTTGTATAGTGGACTGGTGTTTGTTAAATAATTCGTAATTCGTAATTCGTAATTCGTAATTAAGTTACTTATTGCCTACTTTAAAAAGTAAGTTCACAAATCAAATAGGAGTGTTCTATGAATATAGTAAGTGCTAAAAAACAACATCTAGGGGGTTTGTATGTTCAATCGCCTCAAGGAGAGCAACTAGTTTTTCCACTCAAGCATACAGAGGTTCTAGCAAAAATTGCAGGTAACTTGTCACGAGTTGATGTCATTCAAAGCTTTGAAAATACCTTCACGCAGCCTTTAGAAGCAGTCTATATCTTTCCGTTACCTGATGAGGCGGCGGTGGATGACATGGAAATCAAAATAGGCGATCGCATCATCAAAGGTAATATTAAAAAACGTGAAGAAGCACAACAAATCTATGAACAAGCCAAACAAGAAGGACGCACCGCCGGACTACTAGAACAGGAACGAGACAACATTTTTACCCAATCTCTCGCTAACATCAAACCTGGCGAACAAATTGATGTTACAATTCGTTACACCGAAAGTTTAAAATTTGAGGCGGGAAACTACGAATTTGTTTTCCCGATGGTGGTGGGGCCAAGATATATTCCGGGAACGCCGATAGATGGTAGCGGTGATACAGACCGAGTTCCTGATGCTTCCCGCATTACACCACCTGTAGTCCCAGAAGGAATGCGATCGCGTCACAATATTAATGTCACAGTCGAAATTGATGCAGGTTTACCAATTTATGAAGTGCGTTCTCCTTCCCATCAATTAAAAATTGAACACTCAGGTCAAATTGTACGGATTCAATTAGCCAAAGAAGATACAATTCCCAACAAAGATTTAATTCTCCGTTATCAAGTTTCTGGTAAAGAAACTCAATCCACAGTATTAAGCCAAGCCGACGATCGCGGCGGACATTTTGCCATATATCTGATTCCAGCTTTGGAATATTCCACGGATCAAATTGTCCCTAAAGATGTTGTATTTTTGGTGGATACTTCCGGTTCACAATCTGGCGATCCGTTATGGAAGTGTCAGGAATTAATGCGGCGATTTATTAATGGGTTAAATCCCAACGATACTTTCACAATTATCGATTTTTCCAATAGAGTCAGACAGTTATCAAAAAAACCTCTACCGAATACAGCAGAAAATCGTACCAAAGCGATCGCTTACATTAACAATTTACAAGCTGATGGCAGCACAGAAATGCTCAGTGGCATTCGTACAGCCATAAATTTCCCTACACCAGTCGGAAGATTACGCAGTGTTGTACTCTTAACTGATGGCTATATCGGCAACGAAAATGAGATTTTAGCAGAAGTACAACAGCACCTCCAACCAGGAAATCGCCTTTACAGTTTTGGTGCTGGTAGTTCAGTCAACCGTTTCTTACTAAATCGCATCGCCGAAATTGGCCGGGGAATATCCCAAATCATTCGTCATGATGAACCCACAGAAGAAGTTACCGAAAAGTTCTACAGACAAATTAACAATCCTGTACTCACGAATATTCAAATTTCTTGGCAGGGTGAGACAGAATCGCCTGTTATTTACCCAGCAATAGCGCCTGATTTATTCAGCGAACAACCATTAGTGTTGTTTGGTCGGAAGCAAGATAGAGTCGGAGGTAATCTGCAAATTTCCGGCGTTGCTGCGGGCGGTAAAGACTACGAAAAAACTTTTCACCTCAAATTTGAAGAAACAGGAAATCTTGCTGTAGCCCAGTTATGGGGACGTGCTTGCATCAAAGACTTGATGAATCAGATGGTGAGCTTTGAAACTAAAGCTGTTGTAGAAGCGGTGACAGAAACAGCCTTAACTTATCAACTACTTTCTCAATACACTGCTTTTGTTGCCGTCAGTGATGACGTGCGGGTTGAACCAGGAAGCGAATATGTATCTATGCAAATGCCAGTGGAAATGCCTGAAGCAGTTAGTTACAAAGGAGTGTTTGGCAATGCTCCGGCTGGTGGTTTTGCGGATCAAATGGAATTCTTAACCTTATCAGCGCCAGCTTCAGCAGAAGCTCCAGATTTTCTTCGGCAAAAGCGATCGCCACAATCCCCAGTAGCCAAAGAAGTCGAGATATCTTTGAACTTTGATTTAGAGGAGATGGCACAAGATGAAATATTAGACGCAGCCATCAACCATCAGTTAGAGGTCATCAGCGCAACTGGCTTGGATAATACAGAAATTACTAATCTAACCCGACACCTTCAGCAACTAAACTTTCCTTCCGGCTTCAGTGGTGAAATCGTCTTTGAGTTCACCGTCAAGAAAGGTCGGGTAGAACGGGTAGTTTTGGATGAGGAAACCTCCACCCTAAAAGATCCAGTTGTAGTGGATAAAATTAAGCGATCGCTCTTACTTTGGAGAGTTCCCCCATCTACAACTGGCAAAGTTATCTTAACCTTGCATCTTCACGCTTAATCTATAAAGACCGTAAATTTACGGTCTCTATAAATTATTTAGGTGTTTTAATCTGACGTGCCATGTCTAGATAAGCACTCATATTCGCCCCTGGACGACGACGACCATTAGAACTAGTAGCCGAGGGAGCAAGATATTTTGGTGCAAAGGTAGTTTCTTTTGGCTCCTCTTTGAGGACTTTGGCGGCTGCGGCTTTTTCTTTTTTGCCCGGTTCAACTTTCAGACCTTCAGCAGTCTGGACTAGTTGAACATCGGCTGGTTTGGGATTTTTAGCTGATTTCTCCTTAGCCTTAGTCTTAGCCGCAGCAGTTTTTGTTCCGTTCAATGAATCTGGTTTAGATGGAGTTGGTGCTTCTGATGTAATCGTCTCTGCTACTTTCTTAGCATTCGATGCAACTGTCGATGTAACTGTCTCTGCTACTTTCTTTGCGTTCGATGCTACCTCTTTAGCAGCATCTTTGGCAGCATCTTTGGCTTCGTCCAATTCTAAGAAGTAGCCGTTGCTTTTCTTCTTCCCTGGTAACAATCCAGTAATGAAACCCAGAATACCGCCAAGAAAACCCTGAATACCCGAAATTAACTTTTTGATAAAATCCATTACAATTACTCCTGCCTTTTACCTTTTATATTTTGAACTCGACCGTAATTGTTAAAAATTACGACAAAATGTTACATTATCTACTTAGTGTCACCTCGCTCTGGTGACAACCCTTATAGGCTTGTGCTTAATTAACATTGTAGTAAAACCACAGGGCAAATGTTCTATTGCAAGCATTTGCAACCTGCACACACCGAGAATTAATTATTAAATTTTACTGTAGCTAAGAGCAAGATTCTGAAAGCAAGCTTTACAATAATTAACATTTCTTTGTTTGTTAAATACCCAATTGAAGTTAAATAAGCAGTTTGCTCTCACCCAGTAAGAAGAGTGTCATAGCCTATTGGCAGACGAACGGATTAATTTGTAAAACTTTATACAAATTCTCTTTGGAAGCATTTCAGTTTTGTTTGCAACAATATCGAATCCGAAAAGCAATAGCTTCAGTTTGTAGAGCAGGATGTGTCTACAAAAGTGAAATACACCCTTTAATTCAGTTAGATTTTGTAAATGAACATTGAAAATCAACAACGCAATCCCGTTTTGTTAATACACGGCATTGTCGATACAGAGGCAGTTTTCCATAAAATGAGGGCATACCTCATACAACGGGGTTGGTCTGTATATAGCCTGGATCTCGTTCCCAATAATGGTAATGTGGGTCTTGATGAATTGGCAAAGCAGGTAGCCGATTATGTTACAGCTACCTTTGCACCAGAACAACGCCTAGATTTAGTAGGCTTCAGCATGGGAGGAATTGTCAGCCGTTACTATGTTCAGAGATTGGGAGGAATTAACCGCGTGCAGCGGTTTATCACGATCTCTTCGCCCCATCATGGAACTGTGGTTGCTTATGGTTCTTGGCGTCTTGGTTGCCTACAAATGCGCCCTGACAGCATTTTTCTCAAGGATTTAAATTCAGATGTTGTAATGTTGGGGCAGCTAGATTTTACATCTATCTGGACACCTTATGATTTAATGATTGTCCCAGCGAATAGTTCACAAATCTCCGTAGGAAGCGAAGTAATAGTACCAGTTGCTCTACACCGTTGGATGGTAACAGACCCCAGGAGTTTAGCAGTAGTCACAGCAGCTTTAGCAAAGCCTATTAAGTTACCCTTGCTGAATAAAAAATCCAGTCAGTAACCAGGATGCTTGATAGACTTGCATTACTTAATTTTTAATTTTTAATTTTTAATTTTTTAAGTCCTATCGCCAATTTGCGTATGTTCGTAACTCCCAAAAATTGCCTCTGGATGACGATAATACTTGAACTCCATGAGATTATAAAAGGGATCTTCTAAAAAGAAAGTGCGATGCTCAAGAGGAGAACCGATAAAGCGATTTTTGGTTTCTTCACGAAAAAGTAGCTGTTGTCGTTGTGCCCTTTGTAGTAAGTCTTGCCAGTCACCTTCTTGGGTAAAAATTAGCCCAAAATGTCTGGGATATATAGTTTGTTGCGGTGTCAAAAGTTCTTTTGTGACATGAGCCACTAATTGATGACCGTAGAGATTGAGTATCAGGGCATGGTGGTTTTCACGACCAGGAATGCAGCCCAAACCATCTACATAATATGCTTTTGTTTGGGCAATGTCAGTTACAGGGAAAGCTAAATGGAATAAAGTTTGGCTCATAGCTTATGTGAAAAATACTAGTAATTTATGCTATCTACAATTTATGCTATTAAGTTTTGATTGTGGTTAACTTGGACACAGTTTTTATTGACATTAACTTATATTCTTTATCCTTATTACTAAGATTGGGGACTGAGTAATACTTCCGCCACTGTACTCTGCGGCTACAGAGAAGAGTTTACCTAACTCAAAAGAAGTTTTGCATTTTGTTTAATCATTGCAGCATATATCTAAGACACCATTGATGGTTTGACACTCAGCTTTCAGAGCGATGCCTACGCAATTTAGTTAATAATACAAACATATTACTTTACTTAAAGAGGGTTCAAAAATAAAGCATTAAGCATCACAAATTCGTTATTCTGTTGATATTCAGACAAAATTACTCATGATTAATTGCTGATGTTATCCTCAATAGATTCTGTAAATCCCTGGTTAGTAGCAGTAGTATTAAACACAATTTTATTGGGTTTAGCTTGGATTGCTCCCAAAAAGCTACTTACCCCTGCTGGATTATTCCACGCCTGGTTTTTGGCCATCTTAATTTGGGTAACATTAGGCTGGCAAGGATATGCAGTAGTAATGTTCTATTTTTTGGTTGGTTCTGGCGTTACCCGCATCGGGATGGCGCAGAAGGAGGCAGAAGGAATTGCCGAAAAGCGTTCTGGGGCAAGAGGCCCAGAAAATGTCTGGGGTTCGGCTTTGACTGGGGCGCTGTGTGCTTTGGGAGTAGGAATAATAAATTCGGGATTCTTCGTATCTAATCCCCAGTCGCTAATCCCCAATACTTCGGCTTCGCTCAGTACAAGTCTCCAGTCCCTATTATTGCTAGCCTATGTAGCGAGTTTCAGTACCAAGCTGGCTGATACCACTGCTAGTGAAGTTGGTAAAGCTTATGGTAAAAGCACCTTTTTGATTACCACACTCCAACCAGTACCTCGTGGCACAGAAGGAGCAGTAAGCTTGGAGGGAACTTTAGCTGGGATTGTGGCTTCTGTAGCGATCGCATTTGTGGGTTGGGGAGTTGGTTTAATCGATCTATTGGGAGTCGCTTGGTGTGTGCTGGCAGCATTTATTGCCACCAACCTAGAAAGTGTGATTGGTGCAACACTGCAATCTAAGTATACCTGGCTGACCAATGAAGTAGTAAATATTTTTAATACATTAATCGGTGCGATCGCATCTGTACTACTTGCTTGGACATGGATAAGTTTCATTAACTAGACTGGAAAGAAATAATTACTCTATTTAAGTGGGGCATTGCTAGAAAATAACTAATCTGCCGTTACTACTACGCTATCAATGATATTTTCAATCCTGTTTTGTCCCCGTTAGACTGTAAAAGTGATCGTGGCAAATTATTTTATTTACTAGCTATATAATTTTTTGACCATTTAGATGTAATTAGTTCACGGAATCTTTATCATATTTATCCATCAATAACCAGATTATTTCTATATGATTTAATAAAAAAGTACTATAAGTGATTAACCATTTTCACATAATTAGTTCATGGAATCTTTATCATTTTTGACAATTAATGACCAAATAATTTCTATAGAGCAAGCAGTAAAGTACCTGCAAGCGTCTGGAAAATTGGGACAGTTCATTGGAGATATTCTCCGGCAGTACGTAATTGAGGAAGAAATCCGAACACGAGATGATATTGAAATTGGCACTGCAATAACTGAACAGTCAATAATTGACTTTAGACTAAAAAATCAACTCACTGACCCCCAAAGTTTTCAAGAATGGTTAAAGACAAATAATACGGATTACGCTACTTTTCACACATCGGTTGCTTTTGGTTACAAGTTAGAAAAGCTGAAAGCTGTAGTGACACAAACAAAACTCCCAGAATATTTTATTGAACGCAAGATTTTTTTGGATCGGGTAGTACTTTCCCGGATTGTTGTTGACAATCGAGAATTGGCAGACGAACTCCAAACCCAAATAGAAGAAGGAGGTAGTTTTGAGCAACTAGCTAAAGAGTATTCCCTTTCAGATGACCGAATTGTGAATGGCATGATGGGAATCGTCAGCCGAGGTAGTATGCCGGATATATTGCGGGCAGCTATTGATGTGGCCAGTCCTGGACAATTGATAGGCCCAATAGAAATCGTTGGCAAAGACTCTCCCCAAGGAGAAGGGCCTTATGGTTTGTTTCGAGTAGAACAATTTCTACCAGCGTCTTTAGAAGATACTCAACTACAGCAAGCACTACAAAATGAGTTGTTTGAAAAATGGCTAGCAGAGAAAATTCAAAAACTGACAGTCAAGTTACAAGTGAGTTAAAAACTCTGGATAATGAATCTTTACGATTAAAAGTGCTAGCTTCTTTGCCTTGGAATCAGCCACCGCTATCCTGGCTGACTCCCGAACAACAATCCCGATTGGAAAATGAGTGCCAAACCCGCCAGTATCGTCTTGGAGAAAAAATCTGGTCAAACGATGTTCGCGGTTATCAATTCTTAATTGTGGCTGGGAAAGTCCGCTTGCGAGAAGAAGGCATTGGTAAACCAATAGCCGCCCTAGATGCAGGGGATTGGTTTGGCGACTTCCAAAAGCTGTCTGCGGATTTTAAAGCTGTAGCTGCTAGTAAAGAAGTGATAGTAGTTTATTGGGATACTGCGCTGTGGGCAGAATTTTCTCATCCACAAATTCAGGAATTTTGGCAAGCGTTACCAGTAGAGATGGAGGGACAAAGGGAAACATTTTCCTTCTCTAGCACTCCTTCAGTAACTTCAGCCTCAGACGGGACTTCCAGCCCCCACAGCCTCCAACCACAAAAAGGACTCCCAGCCGCCAATCTGATCGCTGCAATTTATCCGTTTGTTGCCAGTTGGAATACCGCTGCTGCCTGTTTAACAATGGTGGCGCAACAGTTAGAAAATTCTGTGCAACTGGAATGGGTGCAGCGTCAACTTAGAGGACAACGCCCAAAACAGGTTGTGGAAGCAGCAGAAAAGTTAGGGTTAGTGTTGCGGCGGTTACAAGTGAGTTGGAGTGAGTTGCGACAGTTGTCATTTCCAGCTTTATTGCTGTGGAATTCTGACTCACCCCAGAGTCCATCCTGGGTGGTGGCTTATGGAGTTAAGGGCGATCGCTTAATTATCGCTAACCCCCTAAATCCTGAACGGACTTGTGAAAGCTTGCCGCAATCTATAGTTGAGGCGTCTTGGGATGGACAATTGTGGCAAGTAGAACTCATATCCCAGCAAGAAAAATTTAACCTCAGTTGGTTTACCCCAGCAGTTTGGAAGTATAAAGGATTGCTCACGGAAGTATTGTTAGCATCTTTTACCTTGCAGCTTTTGGGGTTAACAACACCGCTAATTACCCAAGTCGTCATTGATAAAGTGATGGTGCAGGGGAGTTTGCCGACTCTCGATGTGATGGCGATCGCACTTTTATGCGTAGCCATATTTGAATCCGTACTGGGTATTCTGCGCCTATTCATCTTTACCCATACAGCTCGCCGTCTGGATTTGAGTTTATCAGCGCAGCTATTTCGCCATCTGATGCGTCTGCCATTAGCTTATTTTGAGTCGCGACGCGTCGGAGACACAGTAGCAAGAGTCCAGGAACTCGAACAAATTCGTCAGTTTCTCACAGGTACAGCATTAACTGTAATTCTAGATAGCATCTTTGCTGTGGTGTACCTGGCATTGATGTTTTACTATAATATTCCACTCACCTTTGTGGCCTTAGCAGTACTGCCGCTATTTGCCACATTGACGATAGTTGCAACACCAATTCTGCGTAACTGGCTCAACGAAACCTTTAACCGGAGTGCCGATAGTCAATCGTTTCTAGTAGAGACAGTGACGGGAATTCACTCCGTTAAAGCCCATGCAGCCGAACCAGTAGCCCGCGATCGCTGGGAAGGCTTATTTGCCCGCTTCATTCGCACAGGTTTTAAAGCCTCTACCACCTCCAATATCAGCAGCAACATTGGTGACTTTCTCACTAATTTGTCCACCATGCTGATTCTCTGGTATGGAGCCAAGTTAGTCATCGAACAAAAGCTCACAATTGGACAGCTTGTTGCATTTCAAATGTTGTCTGGTAGAGTCACAGGCCCGCTTTTGCGCTTAGTACAGTTGTGGCAAAACCTTCAACAAGTGCTACTTTCTGTAGATCGCATTGGTGATATTCTCAACGTCTCCCCAGAAGCTGAACTGGGAACTGGCTTAGTTTTGCCACCCCTGAAAGGACAAATCACCTTCGAGCAAGTATTTTTCCGCTACCGCCCGAACTTTGAAGCAATTCTGCGGGGAATCTCTTTCAGTGCCGAACCAGGGCAGTTTGTTGGCATTGTCGGACGTAGCGGTTCTGGGAAAAGTACTCTGTCTAAACTATTACAACGCCTCTATCAAATTGAATCAGGACGCATCCTGATTGATGGTTTTGATATAAAAAGTGCCGATTTAGCCTCACTGCGGCAACAAGTTAGTGTAGTTCTCCAAGAAGACTTTTTATTCAATGGTTCTATTTTGGAAAATATCACTCTCGGTAGTCCTGACATTACCGCAGAGCAAGTAGTAGAAGCGGCAAGATTAGCCGTGGCACACGACTTCATTAGTCAATTACCTTACGGTTACGAAACCAATGTTGGCGAACGCGGTACAGCTTTATCTGGCGGACAGAGACAACGCATTGCCCTAGCAAGGCTATTTCTTTCCCAAGCGCCGATTCTAGTTTTGGATGAAGCTACTAGTGCCTTGGATAGTGAAACTGAACAACAAGTACTGCAAAACCTGCAAAAAATTTCCGCCAACCGTACCGTGTTTCTGATTGCTCACCGCTTTGCTCCCCTTAAACGTGCTGATTTGATTTTGGTATTAGAGCAAGGCGTGATTGCCGAACGTGGTACTCACTCACAGTTGTTGCAACAAAAGGGTTTGTATTGGTCATTATATCAGCGACAGCAAGCAAACATTTAATAGATTTAACTAACTCAAAGCTTGTAGCTACATAAAAAAGAAACCTTTGCAAAGCGGCTTAAGCATAGCCTTTGGCGAATGGAGCATAACTCCATTCGTTATTTTTATTTTGTTGATGCTCCAGTCTGTGTGGTGTAAATAACTTTTATAGCTAGCGATCGCAGCAGTTTTAAGAGTAACAAAAGGAGTTATAGCATCCTATTATCATTTTTACTTTAGTCTCCATTAATACACCTCAAATATTTAAGATTTACTCGACAAAGTTACTCTTAATAAAAACCGTAATTATCATAATTTTTTTTGGTAATAAAATTAGCATTTTGTTATTAGATTCCATAGTAATTATTGAGAATGAAGTTTATTCACACATTGAAATCTTTTGATTGTCAAGGTTTCAAAGCTTCAAACTGTCAAAAAACGGTTGCTATCTTTGAGAAAAAATTTATGCACATTGATGATGTTAATAACAATATATTGTCAAATAAACAGCTAAATACCACTTCAATCTCCTCATTAGATAGCTTTAATACAAAAGATGGATACAGCCTCAACTTCAGCAGATGTAGTAGCTATAACTCAGCCGATGCTGATGTGCAGTTGCGAAATAAGGATGAATCTAAAAATAGCAATAACCCTACTAATAATGCTTTTAACACTCAAAATTATAACTCCACTAATGGTTATGGCTTGATTAATGGAGCAGCAGCAGTGGCTAGAGCTATTGGTCAAAATACCTTTGCTGATGTTCCCGATCTCGGTGGCAATAATTGGGGAGCAGACCTAGTTAAAGCACCGGAAGTTTGGGCACATGGATATACAGGTAAAGGCGTTGTTGTCGCTGTTGTAGATACTGGAGTTGACTACAACCACGAAGATTTAAAAAATAATATCTGGACGAATAGCAAGGAAATTGCAGGTAACGGTATAGATGATGATGGAAATGGCTATGTTGATGATACTTACGGCTGGAACTTTGCCGATCAAAATAACAACACCCTAGATGACAACGGTCATGGTACTCATGTTTCCGGCACGATCGCAGGAGAAAATAATAACTACGGTGTCACTGGTATTGCCTACGATGCCAAGATTATGCCTGTCAAAGCTTTAGATAGCTCTGGCTCTGGTTCCTATAGTTCCATATCTAAAGGTATTCGCTACGCTGTAGATAATGGAGCTAATGTGATTAACCTGAGTTTAGGAGGCGGATCTTCCAATCGCACTTTAGAGTCAGCCATTAACTACGCCAGCAGTAAAGGAGTGATTGTCGTCATGGCAGCAGGTAATGATGGTGACTCATCACCAGACTATCCCGCCCGCTATGCATCCAAGTCGGGAATTGCCGTTGGGGCAGTAGATAAGAATAATAATTTGGCTGACTTCTCTAACCGCTCTGGAACAAATCCAATCGCTTACGTCACAGCTCCAGGAGTCAAGGTTTATTCATCAGTTCCGAATAATCAATATGCAACTTATAGCGGCACATCTATGGCTGCTCCCCACGTTGCTGGTATCGTTGCCCTGATGCTTAGTGCTAACTCTAACTTGACAGATGCCCAAGTACGTCAGATTGTCACAGAAACCGCAGAAAATAGTACGCAAACTACAAGCTCTAGTTTTAAAATTTCTAATGTCAGTTCTCTAGCGAGTCAGGTGATTGCAGAAACCGCAGGAAATAGTACACAAACTACAAGCTCTAGTTTTAATAGTTACAATTTTGGCTCTCTAATTGGTCAGGGAATTACAGAAACCACAAGATATCTAACCCCAGAAAATATCAATAGTTTTAATAATTCCAATTTTGGTTCTCTAATCGGTCAGGGAATTACAGAAACTACAAGATATCTAACACCAGAAAATATCAATAGTTGGAATAATTCTGATTTTAACCCTGTAATTGGTCAAGCAATTACAGAAACCACAAAATATCTGATATCAGCCGAAGGTAATAACATATCAACAAATCCAGAATTATGGTCGCAATTTCAAAGCTATGAGAAGATTCTGGGTAGCATCAATGTGAATAGCAATCAGGATGAGAATAATCCAGATTTTGTCAAACTACTAGAGGGAATGTAAAAACAAATAGATCGGTATAGAAAATAAAATTTTTGGGTATAGCTTGAAAATTATAGCAATTTGCAGTTAAGTTCAATACTGCCCGTGTCTCGTTCCCAGTCTCCGACTGGGAATGCCGTCCTAGAGGCTCCGCCTCTCTTGCTGGCGGCAGCAGCCCAATTGAAGTGCATTTCCAGCCAGAGGCTGGAAACGAGGTTTTAAAGGAGTTTCAGCTTAAGTTGACACCAATGAACAATGCTAAACCCTTACTTGTAGCTAATCTAACAGACTTTCCTACCTAACAGAAAATGCCTCGCTGAATCGCCGTGTCACAGGCTCAGTAATGAATGTCAAAATTGACTTTTTCCGAGTGACAATTTCACCTGTAGCAGCCATCCCTGGTGTAAATTCTACTTCTTGACCTCGAACATTTACCGCGTGTTTATTTAGCTTAATTCTCGTCGGAAAAACTAAACCCAATTCTTTATCAGCAATTGCATTTGGACTGACTTGCATAACTTCGCCATCCACAATGCCAAATTCTTGGAAGGGAAAAGTCGCCATTTTCACTTTTGCCTTCATTCCTTGACGAATAAACCCAATATCACGGTTGAGAACTTTCACCTCTAGAAGCATTTCTTCGCCTTCCGGCAAAATTGACAGCAATTCTTCACCCGATTGTACTGGCCCCTTGGTGGCTTTGACTTTATAAATTGTACCGGCTACGGGAGCCTCAATCGTTTCTAAAGCTTGTTGCTTCCTCGCCTGCTCTAATTGACCTTGTACAGTTGTCAGTTCTTCTTTACGCTTATTATATTGCGTCAAAATTTCGCTTTGGCGTTCTGATGCTACACGCTGCGCCTGACTGCGTGCAGCGTTGTAAGCTTGTTGTGCTTGGCGAATTTCCTGGACTTGAGCAGCAATATCTTTTTCTAATGATGTGACTTTATCTTGAGCCTCTGTGATTCTATTTTGAGCGTTGATCACTTCATCTTGCGATCTAGTGATTTCTGTCTTTGCACGAGTTAATCTTTCTTGGGCATCAAGGTAATCGACACGAGGCACAGCGCCAGGAGTAATTAGAGTGCGTAGGCTTTTTTCCCTTTCTTGAGCAAGGGCTAAATTACTTTCAATTTTAATTCGGATGCTATCTGCATTCACAAGGTTGGTTTGAGCATTCGCAAAGCTGCTTTTAGCATTAACTAAGTTATCTTGCAACCTGCTCAAGCGGACTTTAGCTTGATCGATGAGTGCTATTTGACGATTTGCTTCTGCTTCTGCTGCTGCTTGACGCGCTTGGTAGTCTTGCAGGCGGGAACTTAAAAGTTCATCTTGCAGTTTCGTCCCAGTAGTTTTAGCTCCGGTGCGTTCTGCATCCAAACGTTGTAAATCGTCTTGAATCAATCTGGTAGATTTAGCTAGGCGGGAAACATCGGTTACTTGCAAGTCTGGATCTTTTTGAACCAAAACTTGACCTTTAGTAACGCGATCGCCTTCTTGTACTTTAACAGCGACAATTGACCCTCCACCCAAAGATGTCACCGGTCTTACCTGTGTAGAAGCAATTAATTCCCCCGGTGCTGTTGCGACTTCATCTATTTGCGAGAAGTACGCCCAAGCGATCGCTCCAAATACAATGGCACTCATCGTTCCCGCTAATAATCTAGTGTACAGGGGTGGCAATTCCTGTACGGCCTTCCCTAATTCATAAGTAAGTTGTTCCTCCGGTTTAGCGAATCGCTCTTTTGTTTGACGTGCTTGAGCAGCATTTACCATATATTTTTGTCCTTTGTCATTTATCATTTGTCATTTGTCATTTGTCCTTGATTATTCACGAATGACCAATGACTAATGACTAATGACTATTCAAACTGCTAAATAGCGCCGCAAAAAACTGTCTAATGTCTCTAATTGGAAGTTAAAAATCGTCTCTAAATTGGCAATTTCATCTTTTGTACAGAAAAATTCATTTGCTAGCAATGTACGAAAAGTTCCCAAAGCTTTTTGGGTTTGGGGATTAAATAAACCTAATGCACTCTGTAACCCATCAATCAGAAATAGGGGTGAGTTAATTATTACTGGTTCTTTGGCAAAAATCCGACCAAAAATCCGGGGAATATCTTCTCGTAATAAAATCTCTGGCCCTCCAACGGGTAAAATCTGGTTGCGAGCGCCTTCAACTGTCACAGAATCCACTACTATCCTTGCCAAATCATCAGTACTGACAATTGAGGTACGGTTTTTGCGATCGCCAACCAGCAGATATAATCCCGTTTCCCGAAATCGTTCTACTAGTGGCAGCAAGTTAGATGCTAATCCAGCTGGGCGCAAAATAGTGTAATTTAAGCCACTAGCTGCCAAATATCGCTCTACTGCTCGTTTAGCTTTAAAAACAGGAGCATCTTCATAACCGCGATCCGCTCCCAGTACAGAAATGAAGACAAAATGCTCTACGCCATTGGCTTTCGCTTGGTCGATGAGTTCAATATTGGCACGGTAATCTAAAGATAGGGCATCGCTATCAGAACCGTGGGCGCTGATAATATACCGCACACCCTGACTAGCTTTCTGGATATCTTTTTCCTCTAGCAAGTCACCAATGAAGATTTCTGCACCCCGATGTTCTAACTCGCTATAGCGCGAGGTAAGGCGGACAAATGCCCGCACAGACTGTTCTCGTTGTCGTAGAAGTCGCACAACTCTGCGACCAATGCCTCCCGTTGCTCCAGTTACCAGAAACATACAAATACCTAAATTGAATAGTTACAGCGTTTATAATTGTCAAAATTCTCGATATCTCGATATATAGTCACACCTTATTTATTTTAATACTCTAAAAATGATCCCCCACATCCTTGTAGATGCAGGGGATAGAATAATAGGATTAGTTTTACTGGCTCAACAAGTCAATAGCTTGTTCAAGCGACATCTTAGCCTTGTGCAAATTTAGCAGGTTTTCCTGGTCGTATCGGTCAGGATAGCTCATTTTCCTGCCCTCTAAAGTTATCCGAATTAGTGCTGCTTGCTCATCTGTGGGTGAATTCATCTCATCTATAGCAGAACTGATTACCTGGATAGCGTTAAAGTTAGGGAATTTTAACCCTTTACCTTGCTTCATTTGTTGCAGTGCTAAAAGTGGAAATGCCATCAGAGTTACGATGTATGAGGTTTTGTATCCTGCATTCCCAGTTGGTTTGATGCCGTATCTCCGACACAAGTCGCGTAATTCTTTAATAGTCTTGATTTCAAGTTCGGAACGCGTGAACATAAAATAGTAGTGTCCATTTTTGAAATTGGATATTGGTGGTTGTACTTCCGGCAAGTTGTCGCAACCACCAAAAAACAATCTATTGTTTTGGCACCAAGTAAATCAAGCCTTATTTATATTTCTCAATAATGCCTAATCCTAAAGGGAATCCACAAAATTTACAACCAATTAAATCAAATAGAGAAGAATCATTAACAGAAAGGATTAACCTACGCATTACCAAGACTATGAAGGAAGAACTATCTACAAAGGATGATCCTCCAGAATTTTGCCGTCGTGCAATCCAGGAAGCATTAGATAAAGATAAACAGAAGTAATTTCAAAGAGATAGTTGTCACGAATGTGTGAATTACTGGAATAAGTCAGCAATATGCTTGATTGTTTGCGGAAAACACCAAAATGAGAAAACAAACTAGGATTTGAGAAAGTAAAAGCTCATTTTGCTTGCGGAAAACACCAAAATGAGAAAACAAACTGGAGTTTGAGAAAGTAAAAGCTGATTTTGCTTGCGGAAAACACCAAAATGAGAAAGCAAACTGGGGTTTGAGAAAGTAAAAGCTCATTTTACTTGCGGAAAACACCGAAATTAGAAAGTAAAAGCAGCTTTTGAGTAAGCAAACACAGCTTTTGAGTAAGTCAAATGTCATTTTGCTTATTAAATTTGACTTTAGGGACTCCCAAATAAAAAATACTCAACTACTTCTTGTGGAGTGGGCATCTTGCCCGCCCATAGCCAAAAGCTGTTAAGAGGATGTTTGAAAAGTCATAATTGGTGTATCAACGTTTTTTACCCCACCCTAACCCTCCCCGTATGTATTGGGGAGGGAACTAGATTTTCCAGTTTTCCCCCTTGTAAAGAGGGGATTAAGGTGGAAAATTCAAAGTCTCTCTCCTGAAAGGAGAGAGATTTTCTAGATAGCATGAAAAGTCAGCTTTTTAATTGTCGCTTGTAGGGCAGGGGACAGACTTTTCTCCTGACCAATCTGTAAGAGTATTTTCATCTCTATAATGCCGGGGAGTTTTCAGCAGCAAATGCCAAGCTTCTCCAGCATCCAATAAATTAAACTTTTCAGAATATTGAGTTTCTAACAAATCCCTAACCATCACATAATAGTCCGAGTTCATTCCTGGAAAAATATGATGCTCAGTGTGATGAGAAAAATTGAAATGTAACAAGTCAAATATTTTGTAAACCCGGAGAGACATACTATTAATTAGTGGATCGTTCACACTAGTCATGGGACAAAGTAAATGATTTGTATAAATATAAAAAATTACTCCGGCATAACCAATTGCAATCGGTAAAAAATAACCAAGTATGAGCTTTATGGGGTCAAGTTGAAGATAGATGAGGATACTCAGATGAATCACGATCATCATCAATAATTCCCCTGCGATCGCTCGACGATCTTTCGGACTGACTGTAAATGCAGCAGGAACATAATCGACGGATTCATGATTGAAAAATAGCACAGATGTCACATTGCGAAAAGTATGTACTCCCCAAGCAGAAGTCATTCCCACTATGAACCATATAGGATTGACTTCAGTAGAAGGCACAAATAAGTTCTGAATCCATTTTCCCCAGGTTGAAGATTGTTCATACAAGTAATTACGATCTGGGTCGCCTAAATCATTAGTGTGATTATGATGTACTCGATTATGAACTGCTTTCCACAACGTTGGTGGCATCCACCCAATTGTTAGCCCTAGAAAGCTAATGATATAAGTTAACCGGGCGTTTTTAATTACGCTACCATGCATCATCTCGTGAGAACTCAATAGTAAGACAAGAACGCTATTGCCCATAATGATGCTTAAAGGTAGATAAAGCCATAAAAGATGTGGCGACCAACAATCTAGCCGAGCTGCTATCATCCAGCCTAATATCAAAATTGCCAGATTAATGAACAAGATAATTAACTTACTTGGATCGGAAATAAATGCTTCAGGTGGTATCAGAGAACGTAATTCTTTCGCATATATTTTCTGGTGAATAAGTGTCCGATCTGTAGTAACATTCATAAATAATTTTTCAGTTAGATAATTTCACTGGGTAAAGTTTTGCGGTAAATCGTAGCGTTTTTCAACTGGAATAATTAAATTCACAAGTAGGTAAGTATTTAAATCCTAACACACAATATTTCTGCGGTAGACCTCTTGCATAATTTTGGCATTGCCTACACGTTTTACTCAGAAGAATTTATGTGGTTAAAAGTGAAAGTTATCTAAAGCTAACTAAAATTATTGTTTTAACCATATTACTAGCTATAGGCTATTAGGATGTCAAGTTTATCTTAATAGGTAATGTTTTTTTAGTAATAGCTTTAGTCTTTATTTTTTCATCAATAAAATGCTTACTAAAAACCCTATATATTAGCTTGAAAAAGTACTAAAAAAACGTAAGTTTGTTAAAAGTTTTCCCAATTTCAATCCCCCCACATCTTTATAGATGCAGGGGGAGTAATAAAATAACCCACAATTTGAATTTTTGATTAATTTTTGGGCAGTATTCACCCATTAATCCCATATACGGTAGGTGCAATTGCACTATTTATACTTTGTGCAAGCAGCCCATCTCAAAACTATTCAGACGCTTTGTTATTAGCTCTATTAGCACGCGCCTCAGCTGAAGCCATCACCTCATCGAAATTTTCTAGCACTTCGCCAGGGAAGTTTTCCAAAACTCTGGTAGAAAGAGCAACCCGGCCTTTACCTTCATCCAAGTCAATAATTACAGCTTTAATTGGCTGACCAACTTGAAATACTTTTTCTAAAGAATCAATAAATTTCTGGCTTACTTGCTTGATATGAAGTAGGGCGCTCATCCCACTTAAATCGACAAATACACCAAAAGGTTTGATGCCAGTAACTTTACCTTCCACCAGTTGACCTAGTTCTAATAAGCTGAAGTTGCTAGAACGAGTTGCTAAACGCTGGGAAAGAATGAGTTTGTTGGTGTTTTTATTAATTTCCAAAAAGCCCACGGTCAGATTTTGACCTTTGAGTGCATCTAAATTATCACGCTCTGCCAAGTGCGATCGCGGGATAAATCCCCGCAAAGAAAGAATATCAACGGTTACACCACCTTTATTCACACCCATAACTCGTACTTGCACAGTCTGAGCATTTTCCTGCATTTCGGCCAGTCGTTCCCAGATGTGCTGAATTTCCAACTGCTTTCGAGAAAGGGTGACTTGCCCTTCTGCATCCTGATCTCGGATAATCAAAAATTGCATTTCCTCTTGCAATGGCAGCACTTCCGATAAATCGGTAACTGCTCTCAAAGAAGCCTCATCGCGTGGCAGAAAAGCTGACGACTTGCCACCAATATCAACATAAGCTCCATCATGATCGAGTTGGAACACTTTGCCATTTACAAGCTGTCCCTTTTGAAATTGGTAGTCGTGTTTTTCTAGTGCTTTGGCAAAATCGTCCATTGTAAAGGGCGAATTGGCTGTTTGAGAAAGTTTCGATTCGGAATTCATGACTTTTGAAGATTAGTTTTTATTTGATATGGTGCAACTGAAGTTTAAATTGTCATTTGTCATTTGTCATTTGTCCTTTGTATTCACCAATGACCAATGACCAATGACGAACTTGGCTGCGTATGCTTCAGTTTAGTTGACCAAAGAGTTGTTTTACTTGCTCCCAAGCATCGGCCGCAGCTTTAGGATTATAACTGGCACGGTGGTTACAGAAAAATCCGTGATCAGCTCCATCGTAGCGAAACACATGATGAAGAATTTTATATTTTTCTAACTCTGCTTCAATCTCATCTACTTGTTCGGCTGGAATGCTAGCATCTTCTTTACCAAAGAAGGCATAGAGAGTGCCTGAAATTTCTCTGGTGCGGGTGACAGTAGGAGCGCCGCCTCCCGGCGTGCGAGTGGTAATTCCAGCACCGTAGAAGGAAGCCGTAGCTTTAATATCTGGCAAGGTGGCTGCAAGATATGCGACATGACCGCCAAAGCAGAAGCCAATACAGCCAAAACCATCTTTTTTCACGTGGGGCAAATTTTTGAGGTAGTCAATCGCTAGTTGAATATCGCTCAACAACTCTGAAGCTTTGGTTTGCATGGCGTAGCTTCTGCCCGTTTCAATATCTTCGGGTGTGTATCCGGTTTCAAAGCCAGGAGCAATCCGTTGAAAAAGTGCCGGTGCGATCGCTACATACCCAAGTTGGGCAATCCGTTCTGTAACTTCCCGAATGTGAGCGTTGATACCAAAAATCTCTTGTAATACTACAACTCCTGGGTAAGAGCCAGGTTCTTTTGGTTCTGCTAGATAAGCAGACACTTGAATATTATCTTGCAAAAGATTAACCGTTGTGGTAATTGTTGCTTGCTCTGTCATAATAATTTTTACTAGTGCTGTGTGATTAACCGTGTGTTTATTTGATATAACTATGCCAGTATGCCCAGCTTTTTTCTAATTAAATTATCAGTTCCCAGTAGTGAGAGCATTAGAAATTGAGTTTAGAAAAAATTTATATGTAAATAACTAATCTTGTATGTAATAAATCAACTAGTTATCCGGGGATGCTGAGTTAAAAGTGCTGAGTAGGAAAGCAACACCTAAGACTCAAACCTCAGCACTCAAGACTCAGCACTCAGCACTTAGTATTCAGGAGGTTTGGTGATGATTCAATTCCGTATTCAGCCAGACAGCGAAATTCCCGCATCAACCCAGCTGTTTAATCAAATCCGATTTGCGATCGCTTCTCGACAATATCCCCCAGCCTACAAATTACCAAGCACACGGGCGCTGGCAATGCAAACGGGATTACATCGCAATACCATAAGTAAGGTTTACCGTCAACTAGAGGAAGACGGATTTGTTGAAAGTATGGCTGGTTCGGGTATTTATGTTCGCGCCCAAGGTCATGAGGGCGGTAGTAGGCTGCAATCACCAATTCTCAAACAAAATCCTGATGCATATCAAGTTGTTCAGCAAGCACTTGACGAACTGCTCTCTCAAGGATGTACGCTGAACCAAGCTAGAGAGCTATTTTTAGCGGAAATTGACTGGCGCTTGCGTTGTAGTGCGCGGGTACTGGTTGCAGTTCCATCTTATGATATGGGTGCTGGTGAGTTGATGGTGTATGAATTAGAGCGATCGCTAAAAATTCCAGTCCAGTTGGTAGCAATGGAAGAATTAACAGCTGTGTTAGATAAAACTACCTCGGCGACAGTAGTCACAAGTCGATATTTTATCAGTAATGTAGAAGCGATCGCAGCTCCAAAAGCTGCACGGGTAATTCCTCTCGATATCTACGACTACAGCAAAGAACTCAACCTATTAAAAACTCTACCAAAAGAAAACTGTGTTGGCATAGTTAGCCTTAGTTCCGGGATTGCACGAGCCGCAGAAGTCATCCTCCACGGTTTGCGGGGCGATGAACTATTGGTGATGACTTCGCAGCCAAAAGATGCTTACAAACTTCAAGCAATGGTTAAACGGGCTGAGGTCATCATCAGCGACCAAGCTAGTTTTGCGGCAGTACAAGCAGCCGTGCAAGCCTCTGATGAAGATATTATTCGTCCACCAAAGCTGATTAAGGTTGAAAATTATATCGGCGCTAACTCGATTAATTTACTAAAAAGAGAACTGGGTTTAAGTTAATCTCAAGATAATTCTACCAACATCTTTGAGAGCAACTGATACAGGAGGGATAGGATAGTGCAGATTGTAATTGTGGGCGCAGGCCCAACAGGTGTAACCCTTGCCCTGCTTCTTGTAAAACGTGGTATTGCTGTAACGTTAATTGAAGCAGCAAAAGACTTTCATCGGGTATTTCGCGGCGAAGGATTAATGCCCAGTGGCTTAGATGCTCTAGAGCAAATGGGTCTATTGGCGTTGTTAGAGGATATTCCCCATCGGCGACTCGACGCGTGGGAATTCATTATCGGGGACAAGCAGTTGTTTCGAGTTGAGGAACCAATGGGAGCAACCCGACCCTGTACACTGGTTTCACAACCACCGTTACTAAAAGCACTGATTTCGGAAGCTCAAACCAATGATGGGTTTGAATTTATCCAGGGTGTTCCAGTCAAAGATTTGCTGTGGAGTAACCAACGTGTCGCAGGTGTAGTACTGAGCGATGGGAGAGAATTTACTGCTGACTTAGTGATTGGGGCAGATGGTCGAAATTCTCTTGTGCGACAACGTATAGGTTTGGAATTGGTACGCCAACCCAAAAATATTGATATTCTCTGGTTTAAACTTGCCGCCAGCCCTGAGTTTGCAGCCGATAATGTATTTCGTACTATTGTAAATGGCGATCGCGTATTTACCATCTTTCACGGAGCAGAATCAGGAAAACTACATCTGGCTTGGGTGATGTCAGCAACCGAAAATACTGACTCCAAACAAGCCAACTGGGCAGATATTTTTGCCTCACTATCCCCCTCATGGCTAGCAGAGCATTTCCGTAATCATGCAGGCACCATCGAATCCCCCATTAGGCTCTCTGTTGTGGTTGGTTATTGTCCACAATGGCACGCACCAGGGGTATTACTTCTAGGTGACGCTGCACACCCAATGTCTCCCGTCCGTGCCCAAGGAATTAATCTCGCATTCCGTGATGTGATTGTCGCTGCTAATCATCTTGTGCCACTTTTGCAAAAAGAAGCTGGACACCAGGATATTGACATGGCACTATTGCACATCCAAGCAGAACGTCAGCCAGAAATTATCCGCGCCCAGCAACTCCAGTTAGAAGAAGCTAAACAAGGCGAACTACTGCGAAAAAATGCACTGCTGCGATCGCTGTTGATTCAACTTGCTCCCTTGCTCCGTAAAATAATTAAAAAGTCTTGGTTAAAGCGACAATACAAAATGCGTCAAGGTATCACACAGGTACATTTAACTGTCTAAAAAACCGCCATCAGTTATCCGACTTGTGGTTTTGCCGTGTTAATTTGCAAAAACTCTTGTACCTGTTGCATATAAGTTGGCGCATCTTCCAACATTGGGAAATGCGCTGTGTTACGAATCATCACAAATTTAACTTTGTCATTCAATGCAGCGGCTTGACGCCCCATCTCGGCTGGAATAATTTTGTCATACTCCCCCGCCACAAGCAGAGTCGGCACTGTTAGCTTGGCAAACTCTTCCGGCATCACTTCAGATTGAGCTTTACTGACTGAAGTAAAAATTGTTCCTAAAGCCGCATCGTAATCTGCTTCGAGAAAATCTTCCAAAAAAGCTTGCCGCTCAGAATGTGGTATGGAACTATGTAGAAATCTGGCCATAAACATCCGGTCAACAAATGGAATTTTGCTTAACCACTTGGGACGGAATTTTACTACATAACCACCAAATTTATGAAAAGCACTAAAAGATTTTTCGTCGTACTCAAAAATGCCGCTACAAGTTAAAATTCCTCGTTCTACTCGTTCGGGATAGCGGTTAAAAAATAAAGTGGCAACAGAAGCGCCCATCGAGTGAGCATTGATATAAACACGCTGGAGATGCAACCCATCTAACAAAGCTGCCAAATCATCAGCGTATTCCTCTAATTCATAGGTTAACTCTTTAATTGCCTCTGATTCTTCCTGGGGGGATTCCGATTCGGCAACAGCTTCACTTGCTTCGGCTATGGTTGGCTTCCCACCAGAACGGCCAAATCCCCGCATATCGTAGAGTAAACAATCAAATTGCTCTGATAAAGCATCAGCAGTATTTTGCCAATATCTAGCCGAACCAGCCCAACCGTGAATGAAAACCATCACTGGTTTTACCAAAGAACCGGATGGTTTTTTCACCCATTCGTAGTAATGCTCAACGCCACGAACATTAATATAAGGCATTAGTCATTTGTCCTTTGTCAGTTGTCATTAGTCCCTGGTATATGGTTATTATTCCTTATTTTTTGACCAATGACTAATGACCAATCACTAATGACTATTAAGCTGATTCTGGCTTCGGTAGTGAAGACGGATGTATTATCAGTTCGGCAGTCGATCGCTTCTCGACCATCTCCCGTGTTACTGTACAGCGTGTCACATCCTTACGGGATGGTAACTCATACATTACATCCAGCATTAATTCTTCAACAATACCACGTAATGCTCTCGCACCAGTTTTACGGCGGTAAGCTTCTTGAGCGATCGCTCGTAAAGCATCTGCTTTAAAATCTAGCTGGACATTATCCATCTTCAGCAGTTTTTGGTACTGCTTCACTAGCGCGCTGCGTGGTTGAGTGAGAATCGCCATCAGTGCTTCTTCATCTAACGGATCTACTACTGCTACCATTGGCATCCGCCCAATAAATTCTGGAATCAGGCCAAATTTTACTAAATCATCCGGTTCTAGATGGCGAAGCGTGTCTGCTGCTCGTTTTTCCTTCGATTGGCCTTCTCCTGGCTGCACAAAGCCGATTGCTTTTTTGCCAACTCTCTGATCTACAATCTTTTCTAAGCCAACGAAGGCACCACCACAGACGAACAAAATATTACTTGTATCAATCTGGATGCAGTCTTGATAAGGATGCTTGCGCCCTCCTTGGGGTGGTACATTAGCGATCGTTCCCTCTAACATTTTCAGCAAGGCTTGCTGCACGCCTTCGCCAGAAACATCGCGGGTAATTGACGTGTTCTCGCTCTTACGAGCAATTTTGTCAATTTCGTCAATGTAAATAATTCCCCGTTGCGCTTCCTCTATATCCAAATCTGCCACCTGTAACAGTCGCAGCAAGATATTTTCCACATCTTCTCCCACATACCCAGCTTCCGTCAGCGTCGTCGCATCGGCTACGGCAAAGGGTACATCCAGGATTTTCGCTAGGGTTTGGGCTAAGAGAGTTTTGCCGCAACCAGTCGGGCCGATTAACAAGATGTTGGACTTTTGCAGTTCTATGGCATCATCCGCCCCAGGTTTGCCACTGGCCTTAGACTGAATCACCGCCAGCCGCTTGTAGTGATTGTAAACAGCGACTGAAAGCACTTTCTTCGCTTCGTCTTGACCAATAACGTGTTCGTCTAGATACTTTTTAATCTCTCTTGGCTTGGGTATTTGATTAAACGAAATACTAGCAGAGTGGGTACGCCGTTTTTCAGGTGGTTCTGCTCTTGGTGCTGGTTGTGCTGCCGCACCACTGGTATCGAGCAACTCCTCGTCTAGTATTTCATTACACAAGTCAACGCATTCATCGCAGATGTAGACTCCCGGCCCTGCGATTAACTTACGCACCTGCTCTTGAGACTTGCCACAAAATGAACATTTTAAATGGGAGTCGTACTTAACCATACCAGCCTCTTATTTCAGAATGGTGACGTTTTCCCCTGCTACGGGAAGATTTTGCCTGGAAATGACTTGATCGATCAAACCGTAGTTTTTTGCCTCTTCTGCCGACATAAAAAAGTCGCGCTCAGTATCTGCTTCTATTCTTTCTAAGGGTTGACCAGTATGGTGAGCCATTAGCTGATTCAACTTAGCCTTTACGTAAAGAATTTCTCTGGCTTGAATTTCAATGTCAATGGCTTGACCTTGAGCGCCACCAAGTGGTTGGTGAATCATAATCCGGGAGTCGGGCAGAGACATTCGCTTACCGGCAGCCCCTGCTGTCAACAAAAATGCCCCCATGCTCGCGGCTAATCCAAAACAGATGGTAACAACATCAGGGCGAATTTGCTGTATTGTATCATAGATTGCCATCCCTGCGTAGACGGAGCCGCCAGGAGAATTAACATACAGTTGGATGTCTTTTTCTGAGTCTTCGGCGTCTAGGAATAACAACTGAGCCACAATTGAGTTGGCTACGGCATCGTCTATTGGCGTTCCTAAAAAGATAATCCGCTCTCGCAGCAGGCGGGAGTAGATGTCGAAAGCTCTTTCTCCCATGCCAGATTGCTCTATCACCATCGGCACGATGTTGCTAGGGCTGCTTAACTGGGAGTTAATGTTTATTCGACTTAAGTTGCTGATTGGGGAATTTCCCGACTGCGATTCAAGCATACAAGCTTTCTTTGAGAATTATTTAGGACAAATGTTTCAGCAGCAGATGCTGCCTTTTCAACGAATGGAATTTTTATAAGCTACGTGTTAACCATTATGCCTCATATAATTTCCTCTCGTGTAACACAGTATCAAGCTCAAGTGATAACAAGTGTCACTATTTGCCGAAAATTCATTAATTCTTTAATTATTTTGACTTCATCCCTGAGTCATGGGGCATGGGGCATTGGGCATTGGGTATTGGTTATTTTCCCCTGCTCTCTGCTCCCTCATCTCCCTTAGCTTACCCATTTCACCAGTACTTTAACTCAGAACTGGTGAACTCATGGTTGTGGGATTTTTTATTATCCTTCTGTAACTTCTGTAGAAGCTTCGCTGTTTTCTTCCTCAGTCTGAGGTGCATCAGCATCAGCATCTGATTCTGCGTCTTCCGTTTCCTCCGCAGGACTCAAAGAACCTTCGGGTACAAGTTCAACTGATGAGTGTTCTAAGAGCCAATCGATGATTTTTTCGGTTAACAGTTCGTTTTCCACGATTGAGCGCAGTTTATCTTCATCAACGTCTTGTTCCTCTGAGTATTGCTCCAAAAGTTCTGTGACTCTGGCTGCGATTTCTTCTGGTGTTACCTCGATAGATTCGCGTTTGCCGATTTCTCGCAAGGATAAGGAGCGTTTGATGCGTTCAATTGCTTCAGTACGCGATCGCTCCCGCAATTGCGGAATAATATCTTGAGTAAACAGCTTTCTCACATCCAATCCCTGCTGAGACAGCCGGATTGCTGTTTGCGTTAGCATTGCATCCACTTCTTGCTCAATCAAGGTTGCTGGTAAGTCAACTTCTACCTGCTTGAGCAGTTCCGTTAACAAGGCTTCCTGCTTATTGGTTTTTGTTTTGTCGTCCGCCTCTTTTTGATATCGCTCTACCAAAGAAGCGCGTAACTCCTCTAAGGTTTCAAAATCGCTGATTTCCTGGGCGAAATCGTCATTTACTTCTGGTAGTTCCTTTTCTTTCAGTTCTTTGAGCGTCACGGTAAAAGTTGCCGCTTTTCCAGCTAATTCTTCATTAGCATAAGGATCTGGGAACTGTGCTGCAATCTCTTTGGTTTCTTCAGGATTCATCCCCACTATTCCCGAAATAAAGCCTGGAATAAACTTATCTTCCTGCAACTCAACCTGAAAATCAGTTGCTTCGGCTCCGGGAATCGGTTCTAGTTCTGTTGTTTCGTCCTCGCCCTCAACTCTGGCGAATGAACCTTTAAAATCGACTACGGCAATATCGCCAATTTGAGCTGCACGTCCTTCTACAGGAATCAATGTCGCCAATTCTTGACGTTCCTTATCCAGCGTGTTCTCCACTTGCTCTGGATCGAACTTGACTTCTTCGGCTTTGGCTTGCAAATCAGTGTACTGCACTAGATTCACTTCTGGTTCTACATCCACAGCAGCCGAAATCGTCAAGGGTTTTCCCGGTTCATAATTATTAATCAAATCCTCAAAAGAGGAGCGCAATTGCGGCTGACCGATTGCTGGGATGGCTTCTTGTTTGACTGCTTGCTCAATGCCATCTTGAATTAGTTCTTCCAGCGCCGCTGCCTTGATTCGAGTTGTACCCAGCCGTTGTAGTAATATCGGCCGAGGCACCTTGCCTTTACGAAACCCAGGAATATTGGCAGTACTCGCTAAGTTTTTAATGACCTGTTCGTAAGTTTGCTTGGTAATTTCCGGCGTAATCTCTATTTCCAGGCCAATTTGGCTGGCGGGAAGTTTTTCCTGGGTAACTTTCATGCTTTGTCTCTAGTTTTCTGGTATTTTATACTCCGAGTACACACAAAACGCAATAAAATAATTGTTTGCGTTTATAGCTTGATGTCTCTTAGGGCAATGGAAGTTTGCCAAAAGGTCTTGTGACATCCAAGGATGGATGTTTGTCTTGGGGCAAAGATCCAGTTTACTGCCAATTATCAAGGACTTGATATTTTACTTTCATAACAATTTGGTTAATGGGGCATTGATATTAAGGGGGAGGTGATAGGGAAATAATCTGTAACCCTTACCCTGTCACCTCTACCCTGTAACCTAATACGCTATTCCCTTCTTCACCCCCGACTCACTCTAAAACTTGGGAATTAATTATTCAGTGGGCTAACGCCGTGATATCCTGGTCTCAAAGAGTGGTTAGTACCTCAAATTAAAGTTATAGTATTGAGTCTAGCTATTATCTAGCTATTATTAAGTTATGTGTGGTACGAGAGTGCATCTGTCACTTAACCACATAGCTCAGTGTTGTGCTGGCTTTTTGCATTTAGCTCGTAGTATATTCATCATCTTTGGTAAACAAGTTTGTAGCCAATACATTTGTTTCTTTACAGGAAGGATGCTTGTTAAACCCCTAAATGCAGATATCTCCCTTTTTCTGATAAATAGCGGTTTATTGTATAATATATAGTTATAGTTATTGATGAAAAAATCGGCGTTATTTTAAAATGCAACATTATAAAAAAATGTATTAAATATATAAAGATATATTAAATGAAAGAAAAATTTAAACCTATTTAAAATGTATTTCCAGACTGCGATCGCTATTTAAATATAACTAAATTGTCCATTGTTCCAAGAAATTGCAGATTAAGTCTCTTAATAAGGAGGAAGCAAGTTTGTCGAAATCCTATCGTTTAGCTATTTTAGGAGCTACTGGTGCAGTAGGCACAGAGTTGCTGGAATTATTAGAAAGTCGTAATTTTCCGGTTGCTGACTTGAAGTTATTGGCATCAGAGCGGAGTGCGGGGCGATCGCTGCGGTTTAAAGGTGAAAATATACCAATAGAGGCAGTGAGCGATCGCGCCTTTGAAAATGTCGATATAGTACTAGCTAGTGCAGGTGGTTCCACATCCAAAACTTGGGCAGCAGTTGCTGTGGAAAAGGGCGCAGTGGTAATTGACAACTCCAGTGCTTTTCGGATGAACCCGGAAGTTCCCTTAGTAGTTCCAGAGGTGAATCCCCAAGCTGCGGCGCATCACCAAGGCATTATTGCTAACCCCAACTGCACAACAATTTTAATGTCTGTGGCAGTCTGGCCATTGCATAAAGTTAAACCAGTGCAACGCATCGTCGCTGCAACCTACCAATCTGCTAGTGGTGCTGGGGCTAGGGCAATGGCAGAAGTTAAAACCCAAACAAGCGCTATACTACAAGGACAGCCAGCGATTGCCGAAATATTGCCTTATCCATTGGCATTTAATTTATTCCCGCATAACTCCCCATTAAACGATTTGGGTTACTGTGAGGAAGAAATGAAAATGGTCAACGAAACCCGAAAAATATTTGGTACGCAGCAAATCAGAATCACTGCAACCTGTATACGGGTTCCCGTACTCCGCGCTCACTCAGAAGCCATTAATTTAGAATTTGAGACTCCTTTCAGTGCGAACGAAGCCAAAGAAATTTTAAATTCCTCCCCGGGAGTAAAATTGGTAGAAGATTGGGGAACGAATCATTTTCCGATGCCAATAGAAGCAACCGGTCGAGATGAAGTTTTAGTGGGAAGAATTCGCCAGGATATTTCTCATCCTTGTGGCTTGGAATTATGGTTATGTGGCGACCAAATTCGCAAAGGTGCAGCATTGAATGCAGTACAAATAGCCGAATTGTTAGTAGAGAAAAATCTACTTAAACCATTAGCTATTAGTCATTAGTCACTTGTACTGAGCGTAGTCGTAAAGCCTGCGGCATAGCTACGCTTCGGGCGCAGCCTCTCCAAGAGTTGTATTAGTCATTGGTAATTAGTAAAATGACAAATGACAAAGGACAAATAACAAATGACTAATGACACTTGAAAGCAATTTGCAAATAGGTTATTACAATAGAGAACCACCAAGATATAAAAACATGGGTAATCAGGAGTGAAAAAAGGGTGGGAGATTTTGGCAATGTTTTAACCGCTATGATTACGCCATTTAAAGCAGATGGTAGTGTCAACTATGATGTAGCGGCAGAACTGGCGGCGCATCTAGCTAACAACGGTACAGATACATTGGTGATGTGCGGCACAACCGGAGAATCCCCGACACTAAGTTGGGATGAGGAATACCAGTTGTTTGTCGAGGTATTACAGTCCGTGGCCGGAAAAGCCAAGGTAATCGCAGGTTGTGGATCGAATTCCACCAAAGAAGCGATCGCAGCCACCCAAAAAGCGTCTAAAATAGGAGTACATGGTTCCTTACAAGTTGTTCCTTATTACAACAAACCGCCGCAAGCGGGATTGGAAGCGCACTTTAAGGCAATAGCACAAGCCTGTCCCGACTTACCGTTGTTGTTATATAATGTCCCAGGTCGTACCGGACAAAACCTTCAGCCAGAAACAGTTGCCCGGTTAGCTGAGGTTAACAATATTGTCGGGATTAAAGAATCCACTGGTAATATAGATCAGGCTAGCGTTATTCGTCGCTTGACACCAAAAGAATTCCACATCTATTCTGGTGATGATTACATGACTTTGCCCTTGTTAGCGATCGGGGCAAAGGGTGTGGTAAGTGTGGCTTCTCATCTGGTAGGAAACCAACTACAGCAGATGATTCAAGCTTTTAGGGCGGGAAAAGTTGAGGTAGCAAGCGACATTCATCTCCAATTATTTCCGTTGTTTAAAGCTTTATTTCTTACTTCAAATCCCATTCCAGTGAAAAAAGCACTGCAACTTCAAGGTTGGGAGGTTGGTTCAACTCGTCCGCCGCTATGTGAAGCTGATTTAGAAGTAAGTCAAAAGTTAGAAGCGATTCTGAAAGAACTTAGTTTAATTTAACCACCAGCTATTTAAATGTTGATACTCTCCTCCTTGCCAAAGATACATATACACAACGATCGTAATTGTTCATAAGTTGCATTTAAAAACCTGTGCTAGGACTGATAGATATACTATGAATCCTTGAGTTTTACAGTTGATTTTATTGAATAAAAAATTGAAATCTTCAATTAAAACTTGATTGCTTTGGGACTGGCTTAAAAGACAGATGTTGTCTGAAATACAAGGAAAGTTAACTATCAACTTAATTAATCAAAAGTAACAATCTAAGGAGAAAATGGCTAAAAACGAAGCTAATAATTCCGCCTTGAAAATTATTCCTTTGGGCGGTTTGCATGAAATTGGTAAAAATACCTGTCTTTTCGAGTATGACGATGAAATTATCCTGTTAGATGCAGGATTAGCTTTTCCCACAGAAATGATGCATGGAGTCAATATTGTTTTACCAGATATGACCTATCTGCGGGAAAATCGGCACAAAATTAAAGGGATGATTGTTACTCACGGTCATGAAGACCATATCGGCGGGATTGCTTTTCATCTCAAGCAATTTGATATCCCAGTGATTTATGGCCCCAGATTAGCAATGGCAATGCTAGAGGGTAAATTAGAAGAAGCAGGAGTCCGCGATCGCACAGAAATCAGAACAGTTCTACCACGTGATGTGGTGCGGATTGGCAAAAACTTTTTAGTTGAATATATCCGTAATACTCACTCCATCGCTGATAGTTTCACAGTTGCCATTCATACTCCCCTGGGTGTAGTTATTCACACAGGGGATTTTAAAATCGATCACACCCCAGTGGATGGTGAAAAGTTTGACTTGCAACGCCTAGCAGAACATGGAGAAAAAGGCGTTCTTTGTTTACTAAGTGATTCCACTAATTCGGAAGTGCCAGGATTTACACCTTCAGAACGTTCAGTTTATCCCAATCTGGAGAGAGTATTTAGTCAAGCACCTGGGCGATTATTTGTCACGACCTTTGCTTCTAGCGTCCATCGCATCAACATGATTTTGGATATTGCCAAGAAGCAGAATCGTGTAGTGACAGTTGTCGGGCGTTCCATGCTGAACTTGATTGCTCATGCCCGCAATTTAGGTTACATCAAGTGTGAAGACAATCTGCTGCAACCATTGCACGCTGTCCGCAACCTACCCGATGAAAGAGTGCTGATTTTAACTACAGGTTCTCAGGGTGAATTGATGGCAGCCATGACCCGCATTGCTAACAAAGAACATCCTCACATTAAAATCCGCGAAGGAGATACGGTAGTATTCTCTGCTAACCCAATTCCCGGAAATACGATCGCTGTAGTCAACACCATTGATAAATTAATGATTCAAGGTGCAAAAGTGGTCTATGGACGGGATAAAGGAATTCACGTCTCCGGTCACGGCTGTCAGGAAGAACAAAAACTGATGATTGCCTTAACTCGACCCAAATTCTTTGTGCCATTTCACGGCGAACATCGGATGCTAGTGAAGCACGCAGAAACGGCTCAGAGTATGGGCATTCCCGCAGAAAACACGATCATTATTCAGAATGGTGATATTGTCGAACTGACAGAAGATGCCATTTGCGTCGCTGGGAAAGTGCCATCTGGTATAGAACTGGTGGATACTACTAGTTCGGGTATGGTAAGTGCGAAAGTGCTGCAAGAACGGCAACGCATGGCTTCAGAAGGCATCATCACGATCGCAGCTGCCATTGATTGGAATGGTAAACTGTTAGCAAAACCAGAAACTCACCTCCGGGGTGTAGTGACAAGTGTAGAGCGATCGCTCCTGCAAACCTGGGTAAAACAACGCATTGAGGAAATTCTCTCTGTGCGCTGGACAGAATTTGCTCCTGAGCAAGGTGAAGCAGCAGATATAGACTGGGGTGGATTGCAAGGTACTTTAGAACGAGAATTGCAACGTTCCATCCGTCGGGAATTACAATGTCAGCCATCTGTGACTTTGTTGATGCAAATCCCTGATGAGCCACCTGTAAAAGTTGCCGATGGCAGAAGACGGCGGACTCGGACTGCTGCTCAGGTAGCATCATAGAAAATTTCAGGTAAAAATCTCATACAGAGATAAGTTTGAGCAGTGAAAGCCACTGCTCAGATTTTGATTGGCGCAAAGACACAGAATTTTTCTGAACGTCTTTGCGCTTTCTTTTATAATGGGCATAGAAATTATCTATAGTTATTGGAGGCGAGCTAACTTGTTAGGTTGCTGTCGCCTCAAGCAACTCCAACCAATATCTCTTCATTTTTATCGTCTGCTGAAAGATACAAATCTCTCCACTGCTCAAAGTGGTCAAGATACCATCCTTCCCGACCTTCATCTCTTGCAAACAGTGTTTCAGGATCGATTTGTCGTAAAATGCTTGCTCCTTCACTGACTAGCTCACGGGATATCAGTCCCAATGACTCCTCTGCTGACAATAGAGTTGGAGCAAAAGTTTGATCTCCGAACATGAGCTTTTCAACAATCTCATCGGCATTCGCAAACTTTCTTCTCGATAGCTCTTGCGACAAACGTTCCTTGATCTCAGCAGATGATTTTTCTAGTGTTGCTGTTCTATCTTCAATCCCTGGATAGACTTGACGAGTAAGCCTTAACTCAGACCGCAATTGTGCGATTACCCGATTTGCTTCTAGCTCAGATCCAAAAGTCTCTTGTTCTGTTTCGATAACATCTTCCACGATTTCGTCAATCTCTTCAGGCTCAATTTCAAAAAAGCGGAAAATGCTGCAACCATAGGGGAAAAGATAAGCTACAAGGATACTGAGTGCCTTTTCACGTAGAAGCCGTGCATACAGCGTACTGTCAGGAGGAATTGCGCTGTAGAATACAGAAACCATAAGCAAGCTCATCTGATTTTAACGCTTCAGACTGTATCACTCTCAAATTGCCACTGCCAACCTAAATTTTGTGAAATGCGATCGATTTTACTCAATCAAAAATCACTACTTTTGCGGTATTCAATTAGCGATGAACAAGACACACTTACGTGAAAAAGTGGGAACACGGAGAGGAAAAATGCCTTCTAGGGTATTATCGATGTTTATACTTAGCAAAAATTCTTTCAGAAAGACCTTATATTAAGTTGTGTAAATGTTACACTAAAACCTATCCAATGATGGATGTCTTTATTAAAATTTAAACTGTGTCAAGTTATGAACAAGATCGTAATATTACACTACCGATCCCCAGAAATTTGCGATTAACTTGACGTAGTAATAAATTAGGTTCTGACTTAAGTGGCTAATCAGGTATTACATTATATCGCAGTCAGAACGCGATTTTTCCGGGAAAGTTCGTTGCCACGTTGTATATATTCATCAAAAAGGTGAATAGCCTCAATAACACAGAGGGTTAACCATGAAGGTATTCGACAATACCACAAAAAAGATTTTTCTGGCTAGCTGGGTATCAATCAATCAAGCAGAGACTACTGACCATAAAGTAACCCAGTTAAACCATTCTCCTTCCAAGCCTCACTGGGATATTCTCCAACCCTTACGGCAGCGAGTAGAAAACATTCAAGTCCGCGATCGCCAACTAGCTCACCGTTTGTGCAAACTGATTCCATCTCAGTGCCCCTTTGAGCGCGATGTCAAATTATTTGGCAAGACCTTGTTTCACATCCCGCCGATGTGCAAGCTCAACCCCTTATATGAAGAAGTGGTTGGTTTACGTTTCCGAGCGATGTGTTATCTAGCCGATGAATGCGGCGAAGATATATCTCAGTACTGTTGAGGGAAAAGTTAGGAGTAAGGAATAACGACTCAGGGATCAATAATATAACTCCTAACTCCTAACTCTCTGCTATTTTTTACTATTTTTTTACTATTTCTTTTGCCATTTTTGGATGGCATCCTGAGCATCTTCGTAAGCGCCTGTCTCCTCTGGCACTAAGGCTGCGGTGGCAATTGCGGCGTTACGTTCTCCTTCGGCGGCGCGACGCTTTGCCAAGTCTAAAATTTTCTCACTCCATTTATCGATCGATTTTTGGGCAGTATCGAAGCCTGGTTGTCCGGGTGGTACTTTCTTGGCAACTTCGATCGCCCGATTGTAGGTAGATGCCTGTTCGGGCTTAATTAAGGCATTCGCTGCATCTAAAAGAGTTTTGTTACTCACATACTGCTTACCCTCTAAGCGCCACAGGTTAATTGCTGCTTGTGCCTTCGCGTAGGGGGCTTCATCTTTGGTAATTAATCGAGCCGCAGCAATAGCGCTTGCATACTGTCTTTGTTTAGCACGACCTTCTGCTAAATCTAAAATCATCTGGCTCCAAATCTTAATATTCTCCTGAGCTTGTTCGTACAGTGGTTCGCCAGGTTGAATTTTTCGGGCTGTAGCGATCGCCATACTCAAATCGCTCGCCTGAGTTTGTCTGAGCGACATTTTCGCCAGGTCTAATACTGCTTGATTCCGCTTTTTCGACTCGGAACTAGAGGTTATTTGGGCGCTAGATTGATTTTTGAGTCTAACTGGTGGAGTGCGTAGGCGTAGCCCGTCGGAGACATCGCTTGGTAAATTCTCGACAACCTGGCGATCGCTAACAGTAGCATTGGGTGATGCACTTGATATTTGCTTAATTCTAAAAGTTTCTTGATTTCGTAGAAAAACTACGGCGATTAAACCTGCTACCAGCAAGCTGCCTCCGCCCCACAAAATAAACTGTTTCCAAAAAGGGATGCTTGGCTGATTCGCTGGCAATCGAGAGACGTAACCTTTGGAGGAATTAGGGATAAATCTTCCTTTGGTATTCACTCCCAAGGAAGTTTCCGCCATTGGCTGGGAAACTAATCTGCTACCCGACTCCTGGGCTTTTTGACCTTTCGCCTGTTGGGAGGAGTTCACACTAACTTCTCCCCGTCTGCCTGGATCTGCTGAAGTTCTAGCGGAATCGTCGAGACGAGGAGCTGCAAGGGCAACAGCAAAGGATTCTTCAGGATAAATTACGGGTTCTGGTTGAAAATTATTTTCCATTGCCAATTTTGGCAAGATTACTTGCTGCCTTGATGGGATGATCGTGGCGGGGTTTTGGATAGGACGCCAGTGGTGGTGACATAACTTTGGCACGATCAGGCTGAGGTAGCTTTCTAAATCTGCCAAGTTGCTGCCATTACCAGAACGCAAAGCTTCTAACAAAGCTGCTGTAAAGAATCCGTGACCTAATTCGCTACTCTCATTGGAAAATTGCTCTGGTTGGCAAGAAAGAATAGTCGCCAGTTGTAGTTCTTGGGCTAGTTCTATTGTTTCTTCACCAACGGGAGCATCCGCTTGAGTACCAAAAGCGCGGTTGATGTCGAGTAGTAGCAATACATTCAGATCGGCAAGTTGCAGACTTTGCATTAGCGATCGCAATTCTATGCCAGTCTCTTGCACCAGTTCCGGGTTCCCCTCTGCTGGCATTAAGTAATCTTTACCCTTGTAATTAACTCCATAGCCGCTAAAAAATAACCACAGATAGTCTTCCGGTTGCCAACTTGTTGCTGCCAAATCTTCAAGTAGCAGCAAAATATTTTCCTTCGTCGGGTAAGTCGATCTATCCCCAATCGGCGGCGAAGTATCTGTCATGACTAGACAGTGCTTGGGGAGAAAACCTGCCTCTGTCACCAAAAAATCTTCTAGTGCCTCAGCATCTGCTTGGGCACAACTTAAAGGTTGAAATAACTGATATTGATTGATACCAATCGCGATCGCCCAGTAATTTGCCATCCCGCTCTTTGTCAGTTATTGTTGTTTGCTGGTCTTAAAATTGCGGTTGGCTTTGTCAAATCAAACAAAGCTAACCTATGTCTTATAGTCTAGGTGATTCTGATTGAATCTTAAGTTAGAATGTAATTTTTATTACGTTATTTAGCCGGAAAATACCTTTACCTAATTTCAATAACAGATCATTACTAAGGAGATAGAAGGTCATGAGCAAAATTTCTGCTCACCTACCATCATCGCTCGCTCCCTTTTCAGTTATTAGCCAAATTGCCAGAAGAATCCGGATAATTCCTTTAGTAGTTTTGCTCATATCTACTGTTCCTGCGTGGTTTTTGATGGAAGCGATCGCACCGCAGCTTGTGCGAGCTTACACCGCTAGAGTCGATCTAGCTATTGACCGCCTGCCAGAAGAAAACTATGAAACCGTTCTCAGGAGAGCGGAAGCGGTCGCTAGGGCAGCTGCTCAAAGGAGCTTCGACCAAGATATCTTGGTGACAGATGTTTCCATAATTGTATCCGTACAAAATTATGGAGCGATCGCACCAGTCCTGACATTAGATGTCAGTCGTCCTCAATGGCGATCGCGTCCTGATGCTCAAAATTGGGCCACTTACTTCAAAACTGCGCGATCTTTACTTTTCTTTGAAAATAACTCTAATCAAGTTCCAGCAGCTAGCGCTGTGTCAACGCCAAAATGACGGGTTGAGCTAGAAGTCCGAGCCGAAGCTTTTTTGGCTCGGAACCTTGGGGGAACTTAGGGACTTCCAAATAAAAAATATCCCAAATTTTCTTGTGGGATGGGTGTCCTCACCCGTCCCATATTCAGGGCGGGCAGGATGCCCACCCCACAAGATGGATAATTATTTCTTGTCAGTCCTTAAAAGAAAGTCATTCTTGCTGTTCCCGCGTCCTAGTGTCAGTCTTAACCCAACTTACTTATTCCTGACTCAACTATTGTCTTTGGCGTCAGTGGATGGCCTAGAATAAGAAGGTTGTCAAAAATCGCGATATCTGCTGACATGGCTGTTCCTAAGAAGAAAACTTCCAAATCAAAACGAGATAAACGTCGAGCTACCTGGAGGCATAAAGCCGTCGTTGAAGCTCAAAAAGCCCTATCTTTGGGTAAGTCAATTTTGACTGGACGTTCTACATTTGTTTATCCAGCTGCTGAAGAAGAGGAAGAAGAATCATAATTTTTCAGTCAGGAAAAGCACGAATAGCACCGATAGATTTGATTGCCAAACTCAACAATCAAACTTCCGATCGCTAGATAAATGCTTTTTCTTAGCTTTCCTGATTGCATTATGAGTCATAGACACTCTACATAAGCTCATTAGATCGAAAAAAATTGGTAGTGAGTAATTGGAAATATCCATTACCCATTACCTATCATTCAAGAGTTTATATAAAGAGTAAAACATCTGGTGCTGTTGGCAACTCAGCAAAAAAGCTTGTAAACATCTTGAGAAAACTTATTTTTCTCTAATTATGATAGGAAAATTTTTTCATAAACCAGGTAAAGAAGAAAGCGAACGCGTCCCTCCTGGTCAACACTTAGCTAAAGGTTTCCCCGTATTAACTTACGGCGAAACTCCCAAAGTCAGCACTGAGGAATGGGAGTTTCGAGTTTGGGGTTTAGCAAAATCTACTACCTTTAGTTGGTCAGATTTTATGGCGCTACCTCAACACGAATTCACAGCTGACTTCCACTGTGTAACGCGCTGGTCTAAACTTGATGTCAAATGGACTGGCATTAAAGTTACAGATTTTATGGGTCTGATTGAATTAGACCCGAAAGTAGCCCATGTTATGGAACACTGCTATGGCGGCTACACCACCAATATTTCTGTAGAAGATTTTCTGCGCGAAGAAAACTTCTTTGCTTTTAAAGTCTTTGGTGAAGACCTTCCATCTGAACACGGTGGGCCGATGAGGCTAGTTGTACCCCACCTCTACGCTTGGAAAAGTGCTAAGTGGATTAATGGTTTGGAATTTTTAGCTGCTGAAGAACTTGGTTTTTGGGAGCGCAATGGCTACCATCGCCGTGGTGAACCCTGGGCTGAGGAGCGTTACAGCAACGCTTTTAGCTTTTAATAATTAATAGTTAGGAGTTAGAAGTTAGGAGTTAGGAGTTAGGAATTTGGAGCTAAATTTAATAGTTAAGAGTTAGAAGTTAGGAGTTAGGAATTTAGAGTTAAAAATTCATAATTCATAACTCCTAACTCATAACTCATAACTCATAACTTTTTTTAACCCAGAAGTTTCTTGATTAGCGGCAATTTGCCCTGATATGGAGCATATCGCCATTTTAAATCCAGCCAGAAGGAGTTTTGCAATACACTTTTCTTATGGGAAAAGGTGTCAAAGCTAGCTTTGCCGTGATAGTTGCCGATACCGCTATCTCCCACTCCACCAAATGGTAAAGACGAGACACCAACCTGCATCACTGTGTCATTAATACAAACTCCACCAGAGGAAGTTTCCTGCAAAACTCGCTTTTGCAGGTTTTTATCTTGAGAAAATAAGTATAACGCCAAGGGTTTGGGTCTAGAGTTAATCAAAGCGATCGCTTCTGCAATGTCAGTATATTCAATGATGGGTAAAATGGGCCCAAAGATTTCTTCCTGCATGACAGAATCTTCTAGGGAGACATTATCAATCAGTGTTGGGGCAATATAACGCTCTGAAGGTTGATTTTCTCCACCGATGACAACTTCACCGTCTTTAAGAAAACTAACTAATCTCTCAAAGTGTTTTTCACTGATAATCCGGGCATAATCAGGACTGTTTACAGGATTATCACCATAAAATTCTTTTAAAGATTTTTCCAGACCATTTATTAAATCTTTTTTGATTGTTTTATTAACTAAAAGATAGTCGGGGGCGATACAAGTTTGTCCAGCATTAATGAATTTGCCCCAAGTAATTCGTCTGACACTGTGTTCAAGATTAATGTCAGTATCTACAATACAAGGACTTTTGCCACCCAATTCTAAAGTCACTGGTGTGAGATATTTTGCCGCTGCTGCCATGATGATTTTGCCGACGGCTGTACCACCAGTAAAAAAGATATGGTCAAACTTTTCTGCAAGTAGTTTTTGACTTGCTTCTACGCCTCCTTCAACCACTGCAAGATAAGCAGGGTCAAAATGTTTGGCAATAATCTTAGCAATGACATCAGACGTATGAGAAGCAATTTCTGAAGGTTTGATAATTGCACAATTACCGGCTGCGATCGCACCTATTAACGGTGAGATAATTAACTGAAATGGATAGTTCCAAGGCCCAATAATTAAGACAACCCCTAATGGTTCTGGATAAATTCTGGCTGAGTAGGAAAAAAAATCCCAGGAAACCGCTGCTTTTTGGGGTTTAGTCCAGTTTTGAAGATGTTTGATGGCGTAATCAATATCCTTAATTACACTGATTTCTGTAAGGTAAGTTTCTACTTCTGGTTTATGTAAATCCGTTTTTAATGCCTCGACTATTGACTGTTCATGCTCAATGATTGCTTGCTTCAGATTTTTCAGTTGTTCAATGCGAAAATTTACATCTTTAGTTTTGCCCGTTTGAAAAAAATCTCGCTGAGTCTGGAGAATATTCCCAATATTAGATAATTCAGTGGTAATCATTGTTTTTTCCTCTCAAAAACTATTTCATCTTAATACTATTATTTCAGCATCTTTAATTATTCAATTTTTAGCATTTGATTTTTAAGTGAGTTTTTTACTTTAAATTATCGTTAGATATTAGTAAGGTTATAAATCATGAACTACCAGGGTAAAAAACTCTATAATTCATAATTTATAATTACTAGTTTTTCATGCTTTGGTGGGTAGAAGCACAATAAATATACTACCTTTGCCCAACTCGGAATTAAGCAGAATAATGCCTTGATGTGCCTCGACAATTCGACGAGCAAGATACAGTCCTAAGCCACTACCAGAACTCTTATGACTGCCTTGGCGAAATCGTTCAAATATAGTGGCTTGTTCTTCAGGGCGAATACCTGGGCCAGTATCCGCTATTTCAATTCTAATGTAGTCAACGGAATTGGATGTTTCAGAGAACTGAGATTGATTACTTTTGTTGAAATGGCGTTGAGAAGTAAAACGAATAGTAATAGACCCGGAGTCGGTAAATTTGATCGCATTTCCGATGAGATTGGTAAATAAACGATGTAGTTCCAAGCGATCGCCCATCACTGTATTTGTGACTGACTCTTCAGTAACATCCAAATTTAGGGACAGTGTTTTATCTTGAGCTAAGGGTGACAATTCTCCAGTCACTTCATCTAGTAATTGACCCAGATTAACCGGTTGAAACGCCAAACTTTTGCGACCCGCTTCAAAACGATAAACTTCCAATAAAGTATTCACCATAGAAAGCAGGTTGATATTGCTACGGGCCATGATGGCGATTACTTCCTGCATTTGCGTTGATAATGTTCCCAATGCCCCTTGCTGAAATAGCATCAACATTCGATCGGCAGCTACCAAGGGAGTGCGTAAGTCGTGGGTGAGACGGGAGACAAAATCTTCTCGCTGACGAGCAATTTCATCACGTTCATCCATACTATGCTTTAAGCGTAGGAGCGATCGCACTCGTGCCAGCAATTCGTCTACTGTTACAGGTTTGCGGATAAAATCATCAGCACCCAAGTCTAGTCCGTGGGCGACGTTGGGCGCATCGTGGGCAGTGATCAGCAGTATGGGGATATATTGCGCCAATTTCATATCACCGCGAATGTGCTTGGTGACTTCGTACCCGTCCATACCTGGCATCATCAGATCCAGCAGAACCAAGTCACAAGGCGATGCTTTTAATTCTGCTAAGGCTGAAATACCATTTTCGGCGGTGCTAATGGTGTAACCTTCTTCCTCCAAAATAGTTTTGATCAAAAACACGTTATCAGGAGAGTCATCGACAACCAGAATTTTGTCAGAACGAGAAGATTGTGAAGTCATATAGATGTAAGGTACGGGGTAAAAGTAAATTTTTAGAGAAATTGCTTTCTTGGTATAGTTTTACTAGATATTACCCTTAGATATATTTTCTTCAAAAAAAATTGTTTATCTAACAAATTTATACAAATTGACTTTCAAAACAACTTTACTTACCTTTTTTAGATATAGCCACAAGCTAATTAAATTATGGCTTGTAAGCTTCTAGAACTGAATACAGAGGATGGGGGCACGATTTTGGTAGCAGTTGAACTACCAGATGCATCAGTAGGTCGTGTATCGCCCACTGGTGAGTTACTCATAGAAAAAGTAGAGGCTAACTTCGATGCAGTTAAGGAATTGATTGTTCGCAGGTGTCGCCCAATTACAAAGGCATTTCGTACCTTGCAGCAAGAATCACAACCTGTAAGCAAAGAAGTTGAGTTTGGGGTAAATTTTACCGCCAAAGGCTCGGTTTATGTGGTCGAATCCACTGGGCAGGCATTACTGAAGGTGAAAATAACTTGGAAACTGGCACTTGAAGAAAACAAGTAATAAATTTTCATGAATTGGGAATTAGTTAAAGCTTGTACCGTGGCGATCGCTACTCCAGAAGGTTGCATCCAAGGCACAGGCTTTTTTATCTCACCCAATGGACATTTACTCACCTGCGCTCATGTACTTGAATTGGCAGGGGGTTGGGAAGAAGTGCGAATCAATGGGCAAGGGGTTGAGTTGGTTTATTTAGGCGATCGCACTCTCACCACAAAACAGGCGATCGACGTGTTATGCCAATACATCGGTGTGTTATGCCAAGACATCGACGTGTTATGCCAATGCATCGACGTGTTATGCCAATACATCGGCGTGTTATGCCAATACATCGGCGTGTTATGCCAATACATCGACGTGTTATGCCAATGCATCGGTGTGTTATGCCAAGACATCGACGTGTTATGCCAATGCATCGACGTGTTACGTTAATGCATCAGAGCGATCGCTCATTGCCCAGAAGTGAGATTATCTAAGAGTTGCTGAAATTCTGTTGTAGAAAAAATTGCGATCGAACTCTTATCAAAAAATAGGCGATCGCTCATTCTCCAGAGGTGAGACTATCTAAAACTTGTTGAAATTCTGCTGTGGTAGGAATTGCGATCGCACTTTTATGAAGCATTTTTAGCACAGATGGTTCTTCTATCCCATTGATAACTTCGATAATAGAGCTTGGCACTTCTCCAAAGCGCGTTTCTAGAACGGTAATGATGCTTTCTCTAGCAGTTTCGACAATTCCTTCTTCTTTTGCTAGCCTTTCAATACTAGTTACGTACCGCATTCTATCTGCCTCCTCGTAACTTCTTACTTCTGTTTTAAAATTAAGTGCCAACTCTTTTGGCAAAACCATTATCCAGTCGATAAACCGAAATAGTTCCCGAATATCTTCCCGGCTATATCCCCGTTCATACAGCCGTCTGACTAAGCTTAGTTTCCACTGTAGCCGATTTTGTGGATTTCGTTGTGTTGCCTTGGTTTTGAGATGCGCCATCACAATTACACCAAAGGGGTTGCTAGTTTGCTCCAAGGTTTCCCACCTTTGCTCATAGTCCAACAGTTTCGCCACAGGAAACTTTAAGCTGACGCGACATCCTCCCAGTTGATAGCTGTAGCTGGAAGGTCGCCAATTCACTTGTTCATCTGCTAAAACTGCTAAACTAATGACTCGCTTTTTATGGCGGTCAAACAAGCGGTAATTATATGTGTACATCCGTTCGGCAAATTGGCTGTCATATTGCCCTTGGACTTCCACATGAACCAATACCCAAGCTTCCTCTCCATCCAGTAGCCAAACTTTTGCGACTTTATCGACCAAGCGCCGCCCAATTTCTGCATCTGGTTCTAGCTGTTGCAGTTCTGTGTCTAGAAATTCATAAGGTCGCGTCCAGTCGATTTCGCCATAAGCTTGGGTGAAAAAGAATTCCAGAAAGCGGGGAAAATATAGCTCAATAACTTCTTTCCAAGGACTATCGTAATCAGTAAGTTGCTCGGTCATGAATTAGAACAAAAAGTACCTCTGTGCCATTGGTAAAACTGTTGCAGGTTCGCAAATCAGCAATTCACCATCTGCCCTAACTTGATATGTTTCTGGATCAACTTCAATGTGGGGTAGTGCATCATTCAGCTTCATATCTCGCTTACTCAATTGGCGTGTCCCAGAAATTGCAACTGCTGCCTTTTGTAAACCTAACTGGCTGGGAATTTCTTTCTCTAAAGCTGCTTGGGAAACAAAAGTTAACGATGTGGCATGACGCGCCCCTGCAAAACTACCAAACATCGATCGCATATAAACTGGTTGCGGTGTGGGAATACTGGCGTTAGCATCGCCCATTTGCGACCATGCAATCATCCCGCCTTTAATCACTATCTCTGGTTTCACGCCAAAAAACGCGGGACGCCACAAACACAAATCTGCTAATTTTCCCTCTTCCACTGAACCCACATATTCAGCAATTCCGTGAGCGATCGCAGGATTTATAGTATATTTAGCAACATATCTTTTTGCCCTAAAATTATCTGCTCTTTGCTCTGTTCCTTGTGCGTTAAGACTTCCTCGTTGCACCTTCATTTTGTGAGATGTCTGCCAGGTGCGAATTATCACTTCGCCCACTCTTCCCATTGCCTGAGAATCGGAGGAAATCATGCTAAATGCACCTAAGTCGTGCAAAATGTCTTCGGCGGCAATAGTTTCTCGACGGATGCGAGATTCGGCAAAAGCGACATCTTCGGCGATCGCAGGATCGAGGTGATGGCATACCATCAACATATCCAGGTGTTCGTCTAAGGTGTTGACGGTGTAAGGACGTGTGGGATTGGTAGAAGATGGCAGAACGTTAGCTTGGCTGCAAACTTTGATGATATCTGGTGCGTGTCCTCCGCCTGCGCCTTCGGTGTGGTAGGTGTGGATGGTGCGATTCTTGAAAGCGGCGATCGTATCTTCAACAAATCCGGCTTCGTTCAGGGTATCAGTATGAATCGCTACTTGCACATCATATTCATCAGCAACACTAAGGCAAGTGTCAATTGCTGCGGGTGTAGTTCCCCAGTCTTCATGAAGTTTTAACCCCATTGCACCAGCGGCTACTTGTTCTACAAGTCCTTGGGGTTGACTGGCGTTACCTTTGCCCAAAAATCCTAAGTTGACGGGAAAAGCATCAGCAGCTTGCAGCATTCGGTAAATATTCCAAGGGCCGGGGGTGCAGGTAGTAGCGTTTGTACCTGTGGCGGGGCCAGTACCGCCACCGATCATGGTAGTAATCCCGGAAGCGATCGCCACTTCAATTTGTTGGGGACAAATAAAATGAATATGGGCATCAATACCGCCAGCAGTGAGAATCATTCCTTCACCTGCTAAGGCTTCAGTTCCGGGGCCGATAATAATATCTACATTGTCTTGAATATAAGGATTTCCTGCTTTACCAATTTTGAAAATCTTGCCATCTTTAATGCCGATATCTGCTTTGACAATACCCCACCAATCGAGAATTAAAGCATTAGTAATTACTAAATCAACAGCACCATCGGCTTTAGAAATGGGGGATTGTCCCATTCCATCGCGGATAACTTTACCGCCGCCGAATTTTACTTCATCGCCGTAGGTGGTGAAATCTTGTTCAACTTCAATAAATAATTCTGTGTCTGCAAGTCGGATGTGATCGCCTACTGTTGGCCCGTAGGTTTCGGCGTAGGCGCGGCGATCCATTCTGTAAGGCATATAAAATCCTTTTTTTTAACGCAAAGGGACGCGGAGGGAAGCGCGGAGGTACGCGGAGGTTTTTAGAGGTTTCCGTTAATTTTGGCGTTGAAGCCGTAGACTTGGCGAGTACCAACGAGGGGGATTAGAGTTATTTGTTTTTCGTCGCCTGGTTCAAAGCGGACTGCGGTTCCGGCGGGGATATCGAGGCGCATTCCTCGCGCTTGTTCTCTGTCAAAGTTTAAGGCGGTGTTGACTTCATAAAAGTGATAGTGGGAACCGACTTGTATGGGGCGATCGCCTGTATTTGACACTTGCAATTTTATAGTTGGACGACCAACATTTAGTTCAATTTCACCTTCTGTTGTGATAATTTCCCCAGGAATCATAATAAATTAAAAAATTAAAAATTAACGAATTGGATTATGTACTGTTACTAACTTTGTCCCATCAGGAAAAGTCGCTTCTACCTGTACTTCATGCACCATTTCTGATATTCCTTCCATAACATCCTCCCGCGTCAATAAAGTTGTACCATAGCTCATTAATTCAGCTACAGTTTGCCCATCCCTTGCACCTTCTAAAATTGCAGCAGAAATATAAGCAACTGCTTCAGGATAATTCAGTTTTAAACCCCTTCCTTTACGTCTTTCTGCTAATAAAGCAGCTGTAAAAATTAATAGCTTATCTTTTTCCTGCGGCGTAAGTTGCATTCTTGCCTCTTCCTTCGCGTCCTTCGCGCCTTCGTGGTTCGTTCAAAGCTGCCACACTCTTGGTATACAATTACCACGATTTAAAAAAGAAACTCGCAGCAACTGCCAAACATTAATAAACCAGTTTCTAACCTCAGATGTAGAAGCACCGCGATATCGACACAATAATCCATGTTGTAACCGACTAACACCCGCTTCTCCTTTCCCATCCCATAAATTTCGCGTTTTTTCGACAATTTCTGATGAAACTGCACCACCAACCCAAACTAGACTACCTACTATTGGTTTTCCAGCCAAACCGTGGGGACTGTGAAAAGTTTCTTCGCTACCCTGTAACCATTGCCGATCGATCCACAAGGGAACATCTTGCTGCCAAATTTCCGTGTGCGATCGCCATTCTCCTTGCAAGAATTTTTCTCCTCTAGCACTGCGACCAAATCGGGTAATTTCCCAGCCTAACCAACTGCCCCCGGTTGCTAATTCTACCCGTAAATCTTGCCGATAAATCGCGTCGTTAAATAAAATTGTCTCTTGCGGCAACCACTCCAAACAAGCACCAGCATCAACTTGCATCTCGATGTTTTGTCTAGCTTGTAAGCCATTACTGCGGTATATCTTGCTTGCAGCAGCTGTAGTGATTAGGGCTTGGGCTTGGGTTTGGAGGTGGATGTTAGAGGATAAGCGATCGCCTCCCACCATTCCCCCAGCCGTGTGTAAAATGACGCTATGACAAATTTCCCCTTCTGGGTAAAATGGACGTTGTACCTTCAGGGGCGCTTGTTGGCGATCGTAAATTAATTGGGTTTTACCCTGGCGATCGGCATAGACTAAATTAAGTTTGCCATGCCAACCTTCTGCTGCTTGCGGATTGCAGGTCATTTATAAATTCAAGATTAAAGTTTAGATATCTTATATTTATTTAATGCATTCTCTGCTACTTTACTTGCAATTTATCATTGTTTTTCGCCCAGGTGTACGCTAGTGCGATAGACCATATAGATAAAACCACTCTCATTACGAAAGCGCTGATATAATTCTTGAAACCTATCAATAAGCTGTTCGTATGCCAAGCCTTCACGTGGCAAATAAGAAACACTCATTGCTCGCCCAATAAGTCCAGTTAAATCTAACTGTTGCCTATAAGTAAAAGTATATTCGTGGATGTTAATAAAATAGGGAGTTACTAACAGTGGCTCTACCGACTGCATTCTAGATTCTGCTGGGTGATTATTAGATACTTCGCGGACTATTCGGCTATATTCTGTAGTTAAGGTATCTTCTTTATCGCGGTTATTCCACACGACAGCCAAGCGTGCTGATGGTTTTAAAATGCGGTGAAATTCTAATAAAGTTGGTTCGGAATTGAACCAGTGGAAAGCTTGAAAACAAGTAACTAAATCAATTGAATTATCAGATAGTTGGGTAAATTCTGCTGTTCCATCACGAAACTCTATTAAAGGATGTGGTTTAGCAGCTTCTCGCATCGCCGCGTTTGGTTCTATGGCTATGACATTAACTCCCCGTTCAGCTAACAGTCTTGAAGCAATTCCTGTACCTGCACCAATATCTGCTGCTACGAGTTGTGAATTTTCACCTAATCCTTCCAAGATAATATCAATTGCATCTGCGGGGTAGCTAGGTCGATATTTTACATAATCCTCTGCTCTTTCAGAAAATCGATTGAGTGGGTTTAAGGTATGTAAGGGGGTTGTTTCAGGATTAATTTGACTCATAAGTTTTTATGTAAAAGTAAAAATAAACCTTGTTAGTTAGGCGTATTTTCAGGGAAGCATAGAACTGTAGTTCATGAAATGCGTCAATCTACCAGAAATTATGACAGCTAAAGTGATAAGCATTTGTAACCTCAAGGGTGGAGTTGGCAAAACTACCATCGTCATGGCATTAGCGGAATATTTAGCCGGCGATACCATATACAAAAAGCGTGTACTTGCTATTGACCTTGATCCTCAAAGTAATTTGACTAGTGCTTTAATGTCTGAAGAGGTTTGGGAAAAGGAATTTAACAATAGAGGATTGACATTGCCTTTCTTATTTAAAAACCCTGAATATTTTTTAGACAGTGCAAAACATGAGAAGTTTATAGCTAAAGATAATATTTCAAATGTTAGAAATAAAAATTCTTTTGCCCACTTACATCTGATACCTAGCAGCCCAAGGCTATTTGAAATCCAGGAAGATTTACCATCAGGCTATTATTCTTTAAACTTAAAACCTGTTGAGCTTCTTCGTACAATACTAAAACCATTATTGAATAATTATGACTACATTTTAATAGACTGTGCCCCAAATATTAACACAATAGTTAAAAGTGCGTTTCTAGCTAGTAATGCTTGTATAATCCCCTGTGTTCCGAACCGAATGTCAATTCACGGGTTAGAAATACTACTTGACCATATTGAAAAGTTTAACAGAGATTTTGAACACAGCCTAAAACCAGTAGGAACTCTAATTTCACGTTATAACGGAACTTTAGCCCAAACTGAGAATTTAAATTTTATTATCGGGCATCCTTTTTTTCCTGCCGTTTTTCAAACAAAAATTCCAGAAAGAGCAAAAATTGCCGAAAGTTTAGATTTGAGTATTGAATTAACATATAAACAAAAATATGGTGGCGATGCTCACGAATCGATGCTGAACTTAGCTAAAGAATTTATTCACAGAGTAGGTAGATAATGGAAGCATCACAAATTGCAGATTTATTAAGAGCGATCGCAGAAGTAGTAGAATCCGATCCCAAACTTGCCAAGGCTGTAGAAAAATGTTTAACGAACAGTTTAAACGCTCAAAAAAGTAAAAAATTGTCCGAAGCAACACCAAAGCAATCAGACGCTAGTAAAACTTTTGAAAATGGCGATCTTATCCTAACTGAATGTAGGCAAATTTTACGCGAACAGGGTGAAGAACAACTGAGGTTTTACTTAACTGAGCTAGGAGAACAGGTTAGAGAATTATTGAAACACGGTCAACTTGACCCGAAACGCTCTATGCGCCGCCGGAAAGATTTGAATAGTATTATTGAGGATATTATTCAAAAATTGCAAGCTCAAGATAAAAGCGGAAAACTACTTGCAGCTTCAATCTCTAAAATATGATGCAGCTTTATTAATTTCTCTATTGCTGTTCTAGCCAAGCTATCAAATCAGCAATTTCCGAAAAATCAAGCAGTTCCTCTCCCAAATTCTCTAACTGTTCGGCAGATAAATTCCGAACCTGCTCAACTAATGATCCATCAATATCACCAAAACGCCGTCTAAGCTGACGACTAATCAATTTAAACGCTTCTTTTTGAACGATATCTTGATAAATTACAGACTCTTTCATAATATCCTCCCGCAAAAATTGCCGAACCAAATCCTTGTCAAACCGCAAACCTGCCAGAATTTCTACACAACCCGCGATATTTTGTCGCTCTTCCCTATCTGGAATTGTAGCGACTTGTTCAGCCACTTGTGCCAGTAAAGTTTGCGGCGAGTCAGTTCGCGTCAAACTTGCTAAAGGTAACAGCGCCGGATTAACTAAAAATAGTGTTGAATCTTGCTCCCAAAGACGAACAACCTGATATTGGTGAATCGTTGTGTTGTCCCGATATTCTTTAGTAAAAGCCATTTCGTTAGTAGTTTCTTGCAAAAAGATTAGTACTTGCACTACAGGACAACGGTATTGACGCTTCAACCTCACAGAATAATCGAGCATTCGGAAATTAAGCGCCGGATTAGATTTCGCTAAAGTTTGAAATTCAATATGCAAAATTTGGTTAGCTGCTTGCAAAAATGTCACAGAATCCGCACGAATTGGCTCAAGCGTGAGTTCGGTTTTTAAGACTTCAATTTGTTGCACCTCTACCCCAAGCAACCAACGCACAAACTCAGCTGGGTACTGTTCAGCTAAATATTTACAAGCATTGTCGTAACTCACTTTTTTCCTCTTCTATACGCTTCTGCATGACACAAAAAAACAGCCGCCTCCACAAGGGAAGCAGCCGTTTTAACAAATTATGTAACTACAAAGTATTAGTAATCGAAGTCGCCACCGCCAGCACCAGCACCAGCAGGAGCGCTATCTTTAGGTTCGGGCTTGTCAACTATAATACATTCGGTTGTCAACACCATACCAGCGATGGAAGCAGCGTTTTGCAGAGCAGAACGAGTCACCTTGGCAGGGTCAACAATACCAGCCGCTAACAAATCAACAAACTCGTTGGTTGCAGCGTTGTAACCAATATTGAAGTCTTTTTCTTTCACGCGTTCAGCAATAACAGCACCATTCTGACCGGCATTTTCAGCAATCCGCTTCAGAGGTGCGGGTAAGGCACGAACGACAATCAAAGCACCAATCAACTCTTCATCCTTAAGGTTGCTCTTTGCCCACTCTTCCAAGTCGGGAGCCAGGTGAGCCAGAGTTGTACCACCACCAGGAACGATACCTTCTTCTACAGCAGCTTTGGTGGCGTTGATAGCGTCTTCTAGGCGCAGTTTCTTATCTTTCATTTCGGTTTCGGTTGCTGCACCAACTTTTACTACAGCAACACCACCAGAGAGTTTAGCAAGACGCTCTTGTAATTTCTCTTTGTCGTAAGAAGATTCGGTTTCATCGATTTGACGACGAATCTGTTCGACACGAGCCTTAACAGCAGCTTCGTTACCTTCGGCAACAATTGTAGTGCTGTCCTTGGTGATAGTGATCCGGCGAGCTTTACCCAGGCTATCCAGCTTGGTGTTATCTAGCTTCAAACCAGCATCTTCGGTAACTAGTTGACCACCAGTTAAAACGGCGATATCTTCTAATAGTGCTTTGCGGCGATCGCCAAAGCCAGGAGCCTTAACAGCAGCCACGTTGAGTACGCCGCGCAAACGGTTTACTACCAAGGTTGCCAAAGCTTCTTTTTCAATATCTTCGGCGATAATTACCAAAGGACGACCAGCACGAGCTACTTGCTCTAACACTGGTACAAGGTCTTGTACCAAAGCAATTTTCTTATCAGTCAACAGTAGGAAAGGTTCATCAAAAACCGCTTCCATCCGTTCAGCATCGGTAGCGAAATAAGGAGAGATGTAGCCTTTATCAAAGCGCATCCCTTCAGTGATTTCCAACTCGGTGAACATAGATTTCCCTTCTTCTAGGGAAATTACGCCTTCCTTACCCACCTTGTCCATTGCTTGGGCAATCATCTGACCAACTTCTTCGTCGTTACCAGCCGAGATCGCACCAACTTGGGCAATGGCTTTGGAATCTTCCACTGGACGGGCGTGTTCAGCAATTTTTTCTACCAGGAAGCTGGCAGCTTTGTCAATACCACGCTTCAGTGAAATCGCGTTAGCACCAGCTGCAACGTTCCGCAAGCCTTCTTTGACGATCGCATGAGCTAATACGGTAGCGGTGGTAGTACCATCGCCCGCAGCATCATTGGTCTTAGAAGCAGCTTGACGAATCAGAGCTACACCAGTGTTTTCAATGTGGTCTTCTAATTCGATTTCTTTGGCGATCGTTACACCGTCATTGACGATTTGCGGTGCGCCAAACTTCTTTTCTAGGACTACGTTACGACCTTTGGGGCCAAGGGTAACAGCTACAGCCTCAGCCAGGATGTCAATGCCTCGTTCTAAGGCGCGACGGGCGTTTTCGTTGTAGATAATGCGCTTTGCCATAATTTATTGTTAGTTGTCCTTTGTCATTTGTCATTTGTCTTTTGTTCTACCCTTCGGGAAGCCGCCCGGAGGGCATCTACGTCATTTGTCATTTGTCCTTTGTCATTGGCTAATGACTAATGACCAATGACCACTAGATAACAACTGCTAAAATATCTTTTTCAGAAAGCAGTACATATTCTTCAGTGCCGAGCTTGATGTCAGTGCCAGCGTACTTAGAGTACAGCACCTTATCGCCGACTTTAATTTCTAATTCCTGACGGTTTCCGTCGTCATTACGCTTGCCAGGGCCAAGAGCCACTACTTCCCCTACTTGGGGCTTTTCCTTGGCGGTATCGGGCAAATACAGACCACCTGCGGTCTTCTCCTCAGAGGCGCTCACTTTTACGAAAACGCGATCGCCTAAAGGTTTAACTGTAGAAACGCTTAGAGATAAAGCTGCCATAATTATTTTCTCCAGAGTTTAGCACTCTCAACTCCTGAGTGCTAATTTACCGAAAATTGGCGTCCAATGGCAAGAATGCCTTGAGTACGGGTTCCCGAACTAGAAGGTCATAGATGTACTTAAGTATAAATGCTTAATTATTTATACCTTGCGGGTTTTGTTCTGTAAGTTACGAAGAGAGTAGGGAGTGGAGAATTAAGAGTTATGAAAATTCTTCCCTATTCCCCATTCCCTACTCTCCAGTCAACTTTATTTGCAAAGCTTGCAAATTGTTATGGAACTGTAATCAGGGAGCCACTCGATGAGTAACAATACAGTGACAGCGATCCAGTCCAACCATCAAATCCCTAAAAAAACTCAATCTTTGGAACATGAGACCCTGAGTAATTGTGTAGAAAGTTTAGGACTTGCAAAAATTCAGCGAGACATTTTTATTTGCGCTGACCAGGCAATTGCTGCTCAAAACGAGCTAGTCTGGAATTCTGGGATTACTTAAAAAAGCGACTTAAAGATTTAAAACTCGATGAGCCGTACTAAAGTCATTCTATTTGCGTCTATAAAACTAAAGCCAACTGCTTGCGTGTTTCTGGTTCTAGATCCATAATGGTGATTTACCCTGATGGTGTCTGGTATCGCCAAGCAAACCCGGAAGTTACTCTGCGGATCGTCCGAGAACACTGAATAGGTAATAAGGTGGTAGAAGAATATGCGTTTTCAATCCATCTTTTGCCTGAAACTTCCCTAGTTTCTTGTGAACACCTCATAGAGGCTTAACAACGAAAGGATATGGTATAGCAGTAGGCTTTAAGAAAGTGCGGGTTGGTTTTGAGGTAGGGTCATCTTTAAGCCAATACTTACTTGTGAGTCCGAAAGATTATTATTTAATCAGTGTTTTTTACCCCGCCCCTTTCAAAGCGATATATAATAGCGCATTATAGATACTACTGCTATACGTATCCTTGCTGGACTTTTGCTATCGAGCTACTAGTCTATTGAAAGTGCTCGGCATTTTTGAGACTTCGAGACAGCAAAGGCAAGTTAAGTAGGAAAAGGACAACATCTCGAATAACCCACCATAGAGGATAAATATTCAAGACTTTGATGGACCGAAGCGCGACAAGTGCCACTGCTATGAAAGAGCCCAGCATGAAAGATCACAAACGACTTCTATTGATTGATGATGACCCTAACCTCATCTTGCTGGTGAAGGATTACTTGGAATTCCGGGGATATGAAGTCATCACCGCTGAAAATGGACGTGAAGCTCTGGAAATTTTAGAGCAAGATGTTCCAGACATGATCATCTGCGATGTGATGATGCCGGAAATGGACGGATATACTTTTGTGGAACAAGTCCGGCAAAACGAACGCACCAGCTGGATTCCGGTTCTTTTCCTTTCAGCTAAGGGACAAAGTGCAGACCGAGTTAAGGGTCTGAATAAAGGTGCTGATGTTTATATGGTCAAGCCCTTTGAACCAGAAGAACTCGTAGCGCAAGTTGAGTCCTCGCTGAAACAAACTATCCGTTGGAAAGAACACCAAGCAAAAGGAGGCGAAAACGGTTCCCGTATCCAGGTTCCCTTCGATGTGCAATTAACCCCAACCGAACTGAAAGTAGTTCAGTTTGTTGCTAGGGGTTTAGCTAACCGTGAAATTGCTGAAGAACTCAATGTTAGTCAGCGAACGGTTGAAAGCCATGTGTCCAATATGTTGGGCAAAACCAATCTCCACAATCGCACTGAACTAGCGCGGTGGGCGATTGAAAATCAAATGGCCTAAACAAAGTTAAGAGTTAAAAGTTAGGAGTTATGAATTTTTTAATTCCTAACTCCTAACTCCTAACTAATATTTACCAACCATCTTCTTCAGGGCTGGATTGGTGCAAAACTTCTAAATCCAGTTCATCCAGGTAAGTCAAGGCACTTTCAATCTGGGAAACAGTGCCCCGTAGTTCCAGATCAAAGCAGCTATATTGTGGCACGTTTGCGCTTATCTCGGCAGTAGCAATAATTACTGTGATCCCATAGTGAGAAACCAGTCGTGAAATGACTGGTTCCTCATGCAAGTCTTTAGGAATACGAACCTGGATGCGAGTTTGGGTGCGTCTATTATCTAAAATATCAGTATTATATTTTACTTGTTTATTTGGAATTGCCATTCTAGCTTCCTATTCGACTTCTGGGATGAGGGTTTGGCTTTGTACGACTTCTTTTAACACTAGCGTTACTCATCCTATGCACGCAAACAGTAGCAAATGATTCATAATTCATCATCAAGATTCGATGAGATGAATTATGGATTACTATAAAAGTGCGATCGCGTTTAAGTAAATTATAAACTTACTAACTTATAAGTTAACTTTGTTGAAAAATGAATAAACACCTTGGAGAATAATTCTCCGGTGAAATCTTAATTCAAGTGTTGCTTTTATGATTAACAGATAATGCTATTGGAATTTCGATCGTAAATTCAGTTCCATGAGCAAGTTCAGACTTTAACTGGATATTTCCCTGATGTTTCTCAATAATTTGATGGCTGATTGCTAAACCTAGTCCCGTTCCTTTGTTGATAGGTTTAGTTGTAAAAAAAGGATCGAATATCTTGCTTTGAATCTCGGAATCTATTCCATCACCGTTATCTCTAAATGTAATTATGACTGTTTCTAATTCAGTTACTTCAGTCTGAATCACAATTTGCTTTGGGATCTGATTATCTAGCTCTAGTAAAGCATCAATGCCATTACTAAGGATATTCATGAATACTTGGTTTAGTTGTGCTGGATAACATTGAACTGGTGGGAGATTTCCATATTTTTTTATAATTTCAATTTTTGGTTGTAGTCGATGATTTAAAAGTAATAAAGTACTTTCAATACCTTCATGAATATTAACAGCTTTTTTATCTGACTGATCGAGTCTAGAAAAGTTTTTTAGGGACAGCACGATGTCACGAATCCGATCGGTTCCTATCCTCATGGATGAAAGAATTTTTGGTAAATCATCGATGATGAAATCAATATTAAAGTCGCCAAATTTCTCTTCAAACAAAGAATAGGAATCTGGATGTTCTTGTTGATATAGTTGGATTAAATTTAAAAGACAGTTTACATGGTTATTTAGATGATTAAAATTACCGTGAATAAAATTAACAGGATTATTAATTTCGTGCGCTAAACCTGCAACCATCCGACCCAAGCTAGACATTTTCTCTGTCTGGATCAATTGAACTTGGGTAGTTTGTAATTCTCGTAAGGTATTTTCTAACTGTTGTGCTTGAAGTTGGGCAGTAGCAGTTGCAGTAGTGAGTGCTTTGAGGTTATTGTAAGCTTTGGAATGATAACGAATGCGGGCAATTAACTCAACTGGATCTGGTAATTTGATTAAGTAGTCATTAGCGCCTTCAGTAAAAGCTTCTGCTTTGAGCTTTGCTTCTTCTTTGCTGGATAACATAACGATTGGTACATCACGAGTTACTGGATGAGAGCGAAACCAACGCAGTAACATTAATCCATCGATATCTGGCATGACCATATCCAAAAATATCACCGTTGGTTCTATGGCGATCGCATCTTGAATAGCCTGAGCCGGATTGCTTGTATAGTGAAGGGATATATCTGTTTCTGTCGCAACCATCCGACGGAAGGCTTCGCTGATAATTACCTGATCGTCAATTAGCAAAAGTCTGACTGTAGATATTTTGGCATTCAGAATAAATGGCGCAGCTTGTGGAGTTTGTGGTTGACTCCAGTTTGGTGATAATCTTGCTGTCTTTGGAGATATTTCTAAGAGTGCTGTTTCTTGCAGGTTCATTTAGTACCTCTAAATAGGTCTTTGTTTTTAATACTACAAACTAGCCAGTTAAATCTACTAATCGGCAATTGTCGCAATTATATCTCAGTATCGAAATATATTAGTGTTTTGCAATACTTCGTAAAGGTGTTTTAAGTATCTGCTTTCATACACATAGGTTTATTCAAAGTATAAAATAACACTGCTTAATTAAGCATTATGCCGTAAAGTTGATGCAGGCTGATGCGATCGCCTCAACTGGCAAAACCTCTACCGCAGCTTTTAATTCCACTGCTACTTTCGGCATACCATAAACAACGCAAGTTTTGCGGTCTTGAGCAATAGTATGCCAACCTGCTTCGCGCAATTGTTTTAAGCCTTGAGCGCCATCTCCACCCATCCCCGTTAGCAACGCCCCAATCCCCTTTCCAGTCCAATTTTTAGCCACACTCTTGAAGAAAACATCAACTGATGGACGATAGAAAAAATGTAGTGGTTCTTTGTCATAGGCAAAGGTGAGGTTGGGACGCATCACTAAATGAAGATTTGTGCCAGCAAGCAGAACTTTACCAGGCTGTGGTGTAGAACCTGCGATCGCAATTTGCACAGGCAAAGGAATTTGCTCATTCAACCAGGCGGCAAAACCTTGGACAAATTGGGCATCTATATGCTGAACAATAACCACCGCCGCGGGAAAGTCTTGGGGAAATTGGCAGAGAATAGTTTTCAATGTCTGAGGCCCACCAGTGGAAGCCCCGATAACGATTAGAGGTGGAAGTGATTTTGAGTGATGGACAGGTGGCGATCGCCGATGTGAAGATTTGCCAATTAAACAGGCGATCGTGGCAATTTTATTTAGTAACCCATCATCGCCTAAGATTGGCGTATTGATGGCATCCAAGGCTCCATAGCCCATTGCTTCAAAAACCTTGGCTGCATAGCGATTAACGCTAGCTGTTACCATCACAATCGCGCAGGGAGATTGCCTCATGATATGCCGAGTAGCTTCTACTCCATCCATACTGGGCATCAGCACATCCATCAAAATTAAGTCAGGAGTATCAGCCGCACACTTGCTCACAGCTTCCGCACCATCGTAGGCAACCCACGCCAGCTTGTAACCTGGTATTTTTACCACAGCCCGCCGCAGTACCTCTACAGCCATGAACATATCGTTAGCGATCGCAATTCTCACAAATTATGACATTTCTCCAAAATAACGCGACAAATACAACAGATAAAAACCCAGATTAAATCTAGGATCAGCCCTTTCAAGGTGGTGAAATTTAAAACGAAAATTGGTAATTTCAATATTCAAAAAGCCCAAAATCTCGGCGGAGGATTCAAAATGGTAGGACTGAAACAATGTATCTTTGTTCGTCACCTTGAAAGGACTAGTCCTATATAATTTAAATGCCTTTGCCATATAGTCAAAACTCCAGTTTATAAAGCATAAGGAGTAACCAATGAAGCACTTTACCCTGTTTACTTTTCTGTATCTAGCAGCGGGAGCTTGCCTAACAGCGATCTTCTTTGGAAATTCTGACATCACTCCAAACGTTAAAACAATTCTGCTAATTAATGCTGGACTGTTATACCTTACCTCTGTCCTAAGTACTTTTCCATTTTGGCGTAATCGCGTACTACAAAGCGAAGCGAGACTGCGCGATAAACCTGCTTGGGATCGGAATATTGTGATGATTCTACCAATATTCATCATTGTATTGATGCTTGTTATAACCATCCCCGACCTGGTGAATCACAACTGGACAACTCCGGTAATCGCCAGAGCATCTGTAGGGCTACTAGTCATCCTACTTAATGCAGAACAACTTTTTATCAGAAACCAAATTCGGCAAGAATCCTGATTACTAGACAGACAGTACAGGGAGATGGATGAGATTTTTTGTCAATGCGTAAGTCCTAGATTCAGCCCTTTCAAGGTGGTGAAATTTGAAACGAGAATTGCTAATTTCAACATTCAAAAAGCCCAAAATCTGAGCGGAGGATTCAAAATGGTAGCACTGAAACAACGTATCTTCGTTCGTCACCTTGAAAGTGCTAGTTCTAAAATCTTACTTTCTTAATTACGAATTACGAATTATTATCAAGCTTCTCCAATTAAATCAATCACCGCCTTTAACAGAGTGTCATCATGAAAGCTGCTCTTAGTTAAGTAGTAGTCTGCACCTGCTTCTAACCCTTGCAGTCGGTCTTCTTCTCGGTCTTTGTAAGAAACAATAATCACGGGTGTTTGCTTCAACTTGGCATGAGTTTTGATCTGGCTGGTGAGTTCAAAGCCGTTCATCCGGGGCATATCAATATCTGTCACCACCAAGTCATAATCGCCGCTACGGATTGCATTCCAACCATCAATGCCATTAACCGCCACTTCCGCTTTGTAACCATTGTTTTCCAAAAGCTTGCGCTCCATTTCGCGCACAGTGATCGAATCATCCACCACTAATACTCGCTTGTAAGTTTTGGTAACTGCCTGATGAGCAGACTGATTTACCTGAGAAAGTTGTCCGCTAGAAAACACCTTCGCAATAGAACGTACCAAATCTTCAACATCGACAATCAACACTGGCGAACCATCATCCATCAGAGCGGCGGCGCTAATGTTGGCGACTTTACCAAGGCGGGGATCTAGGGGGCGGACAACCAAATTGCATTCACCGAGAAACCGATCTACAACTAATCCGTAACGATTGAGGCGATCGCTAATCACAATAACTGATAGCGATTCTATATTTACCGCAGGCGAGGCTAACTCTAAAACTTGACTTGCTAAAATCAACTCCACAGGTTGATTATTTATCAGGAAAAATGGGCGATTTTCCGATACAGCAATCTTAGACTTCGATAATATCAACACCTGTTCAATGCGCGTTAGCCCAAAAGCATAGGGTTCGCCAGCAATTTCTACCAACAGGGTGCGAATCACAGATAACGTCAATGGTAACTGCAAGTGAAAGGTCATACCCCTTCCCAACACAGAAACCGCCCGTAGTGTGCCGCCAACTTCCCGCACTGTGCTATGGGCGATATCCAGCCCCACACCTCTACCCGAAATTTCGGTGACAGTTTGGGTTGTGGAGAAACCAGGCAAAAATAAGAATTCCATCAACTCAACTTCGGTAAGTTGGGCTGCCATTTGCGGGTTTGTCAGTTGTTTGCCGATCACAACTTGGCGCAAAAACTCGATATCGATTCCCCGCCCATCATCTGCAACGGTGATAAACAACATTCCGGCGCGATGGGTAACTTCAATCCGAATAATTCCTTCTTCTGGCTTTCCTGCTGCTAGACGTTCCTGGGGCAATTCAATGCCATGATCGATCGCATTCCGCAGGATATGAGTTAATGGAGCTTCCAGACGTTCTAGAATATCTCGATCTACCAAAGTAGATTTACCGACGATTTCCAGTTTCACCCGTTTACTCAATTGTCTTGCTAAGTCGCGCACCATCCGCGGAAATCCCTGTCCCCCATCCGCAAAGGAACACATTCGAGTAGCAATAACTTCCTGATATAAGCGCTGGGCAAGGTTAGCAGAACGCTGAGAAAATTGTTCTAGTTCGTTTTGGCGATCGCTTATCATCTGGTAACATTCGTGAGCTTTTTGATGAGTTGCACTCAAGGTTTCCTTAATTTGCCGATCCAGATGATATTTGCCCAATAACTCCTGCAACTTCTCCAGTAAGTTGGACAATTCCCCCTGATTGCTTCTCAGTTTCAGCAAAGAGTTAGCAAATGGTTCTAATAAATTCGCCTCAACTAAAGACTCTCCTGCTAAACCCATTAAGCGATTCAAATTTTCAGTACTCATTCGCACCGCCTGATTTTGGGTGATGCCCAGTTCTTCTAATGGGGATGGGGAAATCAGGGTTGTCTGTTGGTTGTCTTCTAACTGCGCTGTTGTGATTAGGGGATGAATTTCTGTAGAGGTTGCCTCTGGAGTTAGGATATTAGCGATCGCACTTATCAATGATTGAATGCCAACATCTTCTAACAGCTGTAAATTTGGGTTGGCTGTAACCATTTGAGCTATCCGCAAGAGCATATCTACCCCTTGCAGCAATACATCAATGCGATCGGCAGTTAAGGTAACTTTTCCCTCTTGAGCCGCCACAAAGCAGTCTTCCATGACGTGAGCAAGGTTGACAGCCGGATCGATTTGTACAATTCGCGCAGCGCCTTTGATGCAATGGGCTGCCCGCATTAAAGCTGCCAGTTCTTCTTGGGGATCGGGCTTCGTCTCCAGTGCCAATAGGCGATCGTTCAATACCACAACTTGAGCTTTTACTTCCATGTTGAATAAATCAAGCAAGGAAAGATTGCTGACATCAAATTCTTCTAACATTACTACACCTTCCTAGAACACCGATTCATTAATCCTGGAAGAACCTCTCCCCCAACCCCTCTCCTCGTAGGCTACGGTGGTGTACACAAGTCTCTTAATCTGCACCTTTGATGCATCGCCCTGCACGTTTGTTGTATCGACTCGCACCTTTGATGCATCGCCCTGCACGTTTGTTGTATTGACTCGCACCTTTGTTGCATCGCCCTGCACGTTTGTTGTATCGACTCGCACCTTTGTTGCATCGACCTACAAAAATTAACCCACCCTACGTTCCGCAGCAACTTTAAAAGACTTGTGTACACCACCGTAGCCTACGAGTAGAGGGGAGTTTAAGCTTCCCCTTTCCTTGTAGGGAAGGGGGTTGGGGGGTTAGGTCTTTGATTACAGCACCTTCCTAGCTAAGGTGGTGAATAACAATTCATCATCCAAATAGCTGACACTGTGCGTTAGCGAAGCGCTGCCGCCAGAGGCAGATCGCTCCATTTGCGCGCCAGGTTGCCAGTGAAATAATCCTTTTGTATAAGTTTGAGTTAGACTCTTAGGCGGATCTTGTAACTCATCCCGGTGAAATCGGTGTACTCCATAAAGTTCATCGACACCAAACACCCAAGTTTTATCTGCCTTTTCCAGCACCACCATGCGCGAATACACCACTGGACTGAGGGTTTGTACTGCTGTATCGGCAGTTTCCAGATTCAAAAGATCGCTCAAAGAAATACACAATAGCAATTCGCCTCGGATACTTACCAATCCCCGCAAGATTTGGTTGCTGCGATGCGGTAGGGTATGAACCACGCTAGAAAGAGAAATTTCCTTGAAGATTTGGGCAGAAAGTGCTAGCCATTCCCGTTGCAGACGAAAAATCACAACCGTGATTTCAGTGGTGGCTAAAGTATGGGATATCTGGGAATTTTCATCAGTTCTAGATTTAGCTAGTAACTCAGTCCACTGATGGCGATAATCTTCAGGTATGGAGCGCTCTAGCAAATAGCGTCCAGCAGTAGAGTAAACGGGACAATTGCGGCAATGGGTATAAGTGGCTAATTGGGGACAGGAGCGATCGCCCTCAATGCCGATAAAATTCCAACAACGTTCAATATTTAATGGCGTAGCGGGGTTCATAAGGGCTGCTCAAGAGAATTGGTGCAGGGGTATAATGTCTTCTGTTTTCACCTGAAAGCGGGCAATCTCTTGACGCAATCCCTGCGCTACTTGGTTAAGTTGGGTTATGGCATGATTAATTTCCCGCAAGGAATCCGTACTTTGCACAGAGGTACTGCTCAACTGCACCATCGTCTCACTAATTTGTTGCGCTCCCACAGATTGGGTTTCCATAGCCTGGTTGACAAACTCAAATCGCGGATTCAGGTCTTGCACTTGCTGGATAATTTGCCCAACCTGTGTACTAATACTGGCAACATCTCCTATACTCCGCCCAACTTCTGCGGCAAACTTGTCCATCTCCATCACACCTGTAGAGACTGACGATTGCATCTGCTTCACCATCTGCTCAATATCGAGGGTAGCAACGGCGGTTTGATCTGCTAGTCGGCGAATTTCTCTAGCCACAACAGCAAAGCCCAAGCCATACTCTCCAGCTTTTTCGGCTTCGATCGCCGCATTTAACGACAGCAGATTCGTTTGGTCTGCCACCTTGGTAATTGTGACGACGATAGTATTAATGCTATTTGCCTTTTCGCTAATTACTCCCAATCGAGCTGCGATCGCATTAGTCGCTTCTGCTAACTGCCGCATAGTGGTTTCCATCCGCACTATATCTTTTTGACTATTATTCGCTGCTGTAGTTGTGATTTGGGAAATGGTTGCAACTTGTTCCATTGCACTTACTAATTCCCTGGAGGTAGCGGAAATTTCTTTGGTAGCGGCAGCCACCTCATTAGTAGAAGCTACTTGCTCAATGAGCGTCCCTTCTAACTGTTTACCTGAAGCTGCTATTTGAGTCGCTGAGGAAGTAACCTGTATGCCTGAATGCTGTACCTGACGAATCAGAGTGTTCAGATTCTGAGTCATAGTTTGGAAAGCTGTTAAGAGTCTGTTCATTTCATCTTTGCTGTTAGAGTCAGCCGCGATTTGAGTTGTTAAGTTTCCCAGAGAAATTTGCTCTGCAACTCTAATAACACTAAAAATCTGATAAGTAATTTGTCGAGCGATTACAAACCCAAGAAGAATTGCAGTTATCGGGCCAATGCCAATTCCTATTGAAATCCAGAAAACGCTGCGTCCCACATTTTGTTCGACTTCCTTTTGTGTAGTTGATATCAAGTTTTCATTAATATTCAAAAGTTTTACTGCTTGAGCTTTAGTTGTTTTAAATACCGGAGATTCTTGATTTTTTACCTCATTACTTATCCGTTTACGTAATTCAAATGTATTTTGAATGCTAGGGAAATTAGCTGATAATTCTTGTGTCTGGCGGATTAATTCAAGTTGTTTTTTCCAAGGATTTTTAATTCCATTCTGATTTAGTTCTTGTTCAAGATTTAATAATTTTTCATTAATTTTTTTCCAAACTTCCAATTTGTCTTTAAGTAAGTTATACTCTTTTAATTCTTCTAGGCCGGATGGAGTCGCGTCGTACTGTATAATACCTTCGTTAATCTGTTTCCAAGCGTCCTGAATTTCAGCGATCGCACTATCTCTTTCACTAACACTGATTTCAGGATTAAATAATAATCGTTCTGCCGATTGAATTTGTATCTGACCTTCCTTAATCTTCCATACCCCGGACAAGCTGGGGATATTATTCGTAGTTAGTTCGTTAATTGACTTATTTAACTCATTGGTAACGTACCATCCCAGCAAGGCCATTGTGAATACAATCAGTCCTATGAATAAAAATGAACCGATCAACCGGGTTTGCAAGGTGATGTTCTTGAACATTGGATATCCTACTGTTCCTCTGCTGCTGTAAAATTCATTCGTTTATTAGAATTCCCAAATCACAAACAAGATGAACAGTTTGTATTTTTATTTGTAAACAAATTATTAAGTAGGTAGCTTAGTTCAGAGACTAGATTTTACTGATGATGTAAAAGTCTTGAGATATTTCTTCAATTGTTGATTAGATTTATTGCTGAGGAGTTAAACTAGAATATTCTGTTTTCACCTGAAAGCGGGCAATCTCTTGACGCAATCCTTGAGCAACTTGATTGAGTTGAGCTATGGCATGATTAATTTCCCGCAGAGAATCGGCTGTTTGCACTGAAGTACTACTCAACTGCACCATCGCATCACTAATTTGTTGCGCTCCCACCGACTGGATTTCCATACCTTGGTTCACAGACTCAAAGTGAGGAGCCATGTCTTGCACTTGTTGGATAATTTGCCCAACTTGAGAACTAATGCTGGCAACATCTTCTACACTTCGTCCAACTTCAGCAGCAAATTTGTCCATCTCCATCACACCTGTAGAGACTGACGATTGCATCTGTTTTACCATCTGTTCAATGTCGAGAGTCGCAACAGCAGTTTGATCTGCCAGTCGGCGAATTTCTCTAGCAACAACCGCAAAACCTAAACCATATTCTCCAGCTTTCTCAGCTTCAATAGCAGCATTTAACGACAGTAGATTTGTCTGATCTGCCACTTTCGTAATCGTGACAACAATGTTGTTAATGTTATTCGCCTTTTCGCTAATTACTCCCAGTCGAGCAGCGATCGCATTGGTGGCTTCTGCCAATTGCCGCATAGTGGCTTCCATACGAACCAAATCTTTTTGGCTAGTACTAGCAGCCATCGTCGTGATTTGTGAGGTAGTCGCAACTTGTTCCATAGTATTTACCAGTTCCCTAGAAGTTGCAGCAATTTCTTTAGCAGTAGCAGTTACCTCATTCGTAGAGGCTACTTGTTCAGAAATTGTCGCTTCTAATTGTTTACCAGAAGCAGCAATTTGAGTAGCCGAAGTAGTTACCTGAATACCTGAATTTTGCACCTGACGGACAAGAGTATTTAGGTTAGCAATCATGTTTTTTAATGCAGCCATTAACTTGCCAATTTCATCATCTGAGGTAACTTCAACCTGAATTGTCAAATCACCGGCAGAAACCTGCTCTGCTAGACTAAATGCTGACTGCAAAGAGCGACTCAAAGAAAGACTGAGAATGCGGACAATAACCAGTGAGACAATGAATGCAACAATCATAATACAGAAGAAAGTAGCGAAATTAACGGAATTTGCAAATGCCTGAAATTGACTTGCTTGCTTTTGCCTCTCTTCTAAAAGTTGCCCTTCTGTTTGCAGCATCTCACTAAGCTTTTGTCTGATTGCATCCATAATATTTTTACCTTTATCTGAAAGAATTAGAGCTAGTACTTCTTGCTCTTTACCAGCTTTTTTGAGAGCGATCGTTGTTTCTAACTCGCTCATCTTTTCTTGCGATAATTCCTCAAATTTATCTAAACTCTGGACTTGCTTTTGATTGTCTGAAATCTTTTTTCTTAAATATTTAAATTTATCCTTCAGGTTATTTTTAGCAATTTTATAAGGCTCTAAATATTGTTGTTTGTTTGTAATAATAAATCCTCTTTGTCCAGTTTCAGCATCAACTAAAATTTTTTCAATTTCTTTTAAATCCAATTTAACTGAATAGGTATGCGTTACTAAAGTAGCAGAATTAGCTAGAGAATCGTTTGCTGATTTAGCCACAAAACTAGCAATACCTGTTAAGATAACAATGATTCCAAATCCACCAATGACAAATTGATTAATTCTAATTCATTGTTGCATATATTTTTGATGTTTGGCTTTTTCCAAATAGGTGTATTAGGTAAAATGCGAAAGTCAGCTTTTAAAATTGGATAACTATTTCCACCACCTATACTAAACCACATCTATTTTGAGAACCATATTTTTCAAGTAGTGTGAGTATCTTGCTTCCTGCTGATATTAGCGGACAAGATGTCCGCACTACTCCAAGTTTCCAAATGGATGAGGTTTTAATGTATGTTTCTGGATGGATAGAAATTGTTTGAGGTTTACCCAATTTGCCAATTAGATTTTTTGCAAAAGTAAATTTTGCCAGAGGCAGATGAAGGTTATATAGCAAAATAGTTCAGAATGAGCAACAAAACACTTGTAGAGACGGCGATTTATCGCGTCTCGAAAACCCAAAATTGTTGCCAGTAACCTTTAACTGAGCCGTATTGGGTTATATGGGTAGGCTCATACAGATATAAGCCTTTATGACTGATTCATTTGTTGTAAATATTTTTGAACATGATGTCAAAAGTCTTTTGAAATACTTGCAATTCTTAGAGTTCCCAGATCGTAAACGAGATTAACAGTTTGCATATTCAATTTTGAAACAAATTATTAAGCGCTATCCTGATTCACTTCTTCTTTAGTCGGTGAATTCGCTGCCAAAGGATATTTGCGCTACCAATATTTCCTTGATGTTCTCTGAGTAATGCCAAATGAATAAGTGCCTCTTCATGGGTAGGTTGCAGGTAGATTGCTTTTTGAAAAGATTGTTCCGCCTGCTCATTTTGTGCCATTGCTTGCTGTACCTGACCAAGTAGAAGATACGCTTCAATACTGACCTGATTTTGGTTCAGATAGTCATTGCATAATTTAGCAGCCTCATTCAATTGACCTTGATTAGCTAAGTTTCTGGCTGTTTCTAACAAATTTTCCTTCAGGTCTTTTGGTAATATGGGGTTTTGAGGAGGAAGATTCAATCTCGGTTGTGCGGCAAACTTGGAATGGTTTTTGTTGGGTAGTTGTCGCTTGTTGAGAACATCGATATTTTTGCTTGTAAAGTCTTGTTTGTGAAGATTGGGATGATGATTTTTGCGAATATTTTCGCACGCTGGGGACTTTCGATGAGCAACTACTGAATCTTGACGAACTGAAACAAATTCAGTTTTCGATAATAACCAAGCTTCAGCATGTCCAACAAATAGCAAACCTTGCGGGTTTAGCAACCTTTTTAGAACTCCAATAGTATGTACCTTGGTAGCACTATCAAAGTAAATCAGCAGGTTACGACAAAAGACAATATCATAGGGCGGCGTACCCAATAAAAAATCGGTATCTACTAAGTTACTGTGCAGAAAATTCACCATACATTTTACCTGTTCGCACAGGCGATATCCTGCCTCAGTTGCCTGAAAATAGCCCTCTTGAAACGATTGGCTATTGCCGCGAAACGAGTATTGATGGTAGATTGCTCGTTGCGCTTTTAGTAGGCACTTGTTGCTAATATCAACAGCATCGATGTGAATGTTCGTCGGATTTAATCCTGCTTCCAAAAGAGCGATCGCAATGGAATATGGTTCTTCACCCGTTGCACAAGGTACACTCAAAACCCGCAGTACGTTTTGGGGATTTTTTGGCAACCATTCAGATAATACGTAATGCTTCAGAAATGCAAAAGACTCTGGTTCTCGAAAAAACCAAGTTTCTGGAACAATTACACTGTCAATCAGTGCTTCCCATTCCTGGGTAGATCCCTGTAACTTACCTAGATAGTGAGCAATATCCGTGATGCCGCAATCTGCCATGCGTTGATAAATTGCACTAGCGATCGCATCAGCACCAATAGAATTTGCATCTAAACCAATCTTGCTTTTTAGTAAAGCTTGAATAACAGATTGTGCCATTTATAGAGTCTTCAGACCAATCTAAAATCTAGTATTGTGATGACTTTCTGGCAAGAGATTGACTTGCTGCGCTTCTGACAACAAGTACTCAATGCGAAGGCACTGAATCATCCCTCGATCATCTACAATCATTTTGCCCAAATATGGCGCTGTATCTATCTGAATATTGGGATCGACAAATTCAGACTCAGACTGATGTAATGTTTCTACAACTTGTTCTGTCATCAAACCCAAAATATAGGGAGCCTGAAGTTCTGTATTATTACTTCCCCAATAATTGACTAGGACAATTCTAGTACTCAGATACTCACTGGAGGGTTTACCACGCATCAACTGACATAAATCAATTACTGGTACAATGCGTCCGCGATAGTTAAAAACACCAGCGATATGCTCAGGCTGGTGGGGCAAACTTTTGAGTACAACAAGTGGTATTACTTCTATAACCTGTCGGCTTTCTATGGCATATCGCTCATTCCCAATATTGAGAAGTAGCATTAACACTAATTTACATCTCCATTGCTAGCTTTGATGTTCCTTGTAGGCTATGCAAGATGCCTATCCTCCGATGTGTAGTAATAGTAGGCTGGATTGACGCAAGGAAACCCAAGACTAACAAATTTAATTTTTATCAGCAATACATGATACCCATTCTTGAAAGCTGCTATGTATGACAATATCTGTAAATTTATTGCCGAAAACTTCAAAGATGACTTGTAGACGTGATTTATAATCGCCTGGGTTTCAAACTAAAACTCAGTACTTTGTGGTGTACGCAAAAACGGAATTACATCACGAATATTTATTATACCCGTCATCAATTGCACGAGTCGTTCAAAACCCAACCCAAAACCCGTATGGCGAACAGTTCAATAACTATATAAATAAATGATCTGAGAATACCTAATATTTATCAATCATTATCATTGTTCATAATCCTTAACCCAAGGATAGTACATAAAGCTATTGCCAATTCATCTAAATAATTATCATCTAAATGACCAATCACTCTGATAATTCTTGATTTATCAACAACCCGAAGTTACTCACAAAGCACAACAGAATCTTGGTTTAAACCACCGATGCCAGCAGGTACAAACACATGAGAGGGTAAAATAGCACGTCTAATTTTTGAGGTGAATGGTGCGATAATGGTATGGGTACTAACAGCATTTGCCCGATCAATTTGCACTACTACGACAGGTCTAATCCCTGCTTGTTCTGTACCACTAACAGGATTTAGATCGCACAAAACTACATCTCCTCTTGAGATATCTACCACTGGATTTCTCCACGCGCCAAGCGTTCTTCATAATCTTCTAAATTAGATAAATATTCTGAAAAATCTGATTCTACTATTTCTAACGACTCGCTAAACTGAAGCCATAGTTCCCAGTTTTTACCGCTATGCTTCATTAATAGGAAGTCGATAAAATCACTTACTTCCTGAACTAAAGCTTCTGGCATTTGCCGGATTTTCCCAATAGTTTGGTCTTGTATGCTCATGATAAATCTTCTCAGATGGATTTCTGTTTATCCACAAAAGTCAAAAACCTGGCGATTAGAAATGGCCAGGTCTAAAATTTAAACTAAAACTCAGCACTTTGGGGTGTACGCGGGAACGGAATCACATCACGGATATTTCCCATACCCGTCATAAATTGCACAAGTCGTTCAAAACCCAGTCCAAAACCTGCATGGGGAACAGTACCATAACGACGCAAATCAAGATACCACCACAAATCTTCTGGTTTTAACCCTTGCGCTAATACGCGGCGTTCTAATACTTCTAAACGTTCTTCACGCTGGGAACCGCCGACAATTTCGCCAATTTTGGGTGCAAGAATATCCATTGCGCGGACGGTTTTTTCATCGTCATTCAAGCGCATATAAAAAGCTTTGATTTGGGCTGGATAATCTGTAACAATTACTGGCTTTTTAAACTGCTGTTCAGCTAGATACCGTTCGTGTTCTGATTGTAAATCTAGACCCCAACTCACTGGATATTCAAATTTAACATCAGCTTTTTCTAAAAGTTTGATGGCTTCTGTATAAGTTAAGCGTTCAAACTGATTATTAATAATATTTTCGGCTGTTGCCAAAACAGATTTATCAATGCGTTCATTGAAAAATTCCATGTCTTCTGGGCAAGTTTCTAACACATATTTAAAAATGTGCTTGAGAAACGCCTCAGCTAAATCCATATCGCCTTCTAAGTCACAAAAAGCCATTTCTGGCTCAACCATCCAAAATTCTGCTAGGTGACGGGAGGTGTTGGAATTTTCTGCACGGAAGGTAGGGCCAAATGTGTAAACATTGCTAAAGGCCATCGCCATCACTTCCGCTTCCAACTGGCCGCTAACTGTTAAATATGTGGGTTTAGCAAAGAAGTCTTGGCTGTAATCTACTGCTTGATTTTCTGTGCGGGGGATATTCTTTAAATCTAAACTGGTAACGCTAAACAGTTCACCCGCGCCTTCGCAGTCGCTAGCGGTGATGATGGGTGTGTGTACCCACAAAAAGCCTCTTTGTTGGAAGAATTGGTGAATTGCTGTCGAACAAGCATTTCTGACGCGGAAAACTGCACCAAAGGAATTAGTACGCGATCGCAAATGTCCAATGGTTCGCAGAAACTCAAAGGAATGGCGTTTCTTTTGCAGGGGATATGTATCGGGATCAGCTTCACCGTAAACTTTCACTGTCTCGGCTTTCAACTCAATTCGCTGTCCTTTACCAAGAGAAGCCACTAGTAACCCTGTCGTTTCGACAGCAGCACCTGTATTTAATTTTTTCAATATAGCTTCGTAATCTGGCAAATCCTGATTAATGACGACTTGCAAATTAGCTAGTGATGAGCCGTCATTGACTTCAATAAAAGCAAACCCTTTGGACTCGCGCTTCGTCCGCACCCAGCCTTGCACTTGGAGGGACTCATCAGGTTGGCCACTTCGCAATATTTCTGCAATCCGTCGATTTGCCATATTTTACAACTTAATATTTCGTCAACTTAGTAAGTAAAAATATTAAAGAATCTTAACCATTAAACCCAATCCAAAATCGTTCGACTGAGCGACTTGTACTGAGCGAAGTCGAAGTAAGCCGAAGTCCAAAATTGGATTTATCCAGCATAAGACTTTAATATCCAGCCTATGATAACGCCCATTCCACCAAAGCGGACTACTTGCCAGAAAGGTTTTTTGAGGCTACGCCAAGAAAATAACTGGCTTTCTAAGTTTACTTCTAGCCTTTCCAACTGCTGTTGAATGTGCCGTAACTCTGCTTTGATTTCTGGTGTCTGAGATTTATTGTGCTTTAGTCGATCCCTATGCTGTTGCCATTGTGCCTGTTGTTGGCGATCGCGCTGCACTCGATCGTAACGTTCTCTTAAGGATAGGAGCGATCGCTCTACTTCCTCTAGTTCCTGTTCAAAATCTGGTTCGGGATTTTCTGCTGACGGCTGTGATTGTTTTGGCGGCTTCATTTACAAGTAGTAAACTAAGATTAAATATTAATCAATTGTCATTTGTCATTTGTAATTTGTCATTTGTAATTTTTCAAAGGACGAAGGACAAAGGACGAAGGACAAAAGACAAAGGACTCATAATTATGTCTCAATCTACCCAGCTGCCGAAAACCAGTCAACTGAATGAACTTAGTACTCTGGAACTAGCTCAAGCCCTGATGGAAAGACTGAGCATTTCCCCTAACGATTGGCATCGCCTCAAGTCTAACCGCAATTCCCGCGCTAATGAACAAGTGGCAGCAGCTATTGTGTATCTTTTAAAGAATCAGCCAGAAGAAGCTCAAGCGAGATTACAACAAGCAGTTGGTTGGTTAGATCGCTCCATTTCTGCCCCTCCCTGTCCGACTCACGGAAAAAGTTAAAAGTTAAGAGTTAGGAGTTATGAATTATTATTCAACTCCTAACTTTTAACTCCTAACCCCTAACTACCCTACCGCCGCAGAGATAATCCTCGGCGATTTTCTATTTGTTTACAAAGCCTCAATTCTGTGCCTTTGCGGTTCCACTCTACCCGATCAAAGATTTGATGCAGAAGACATAAACCACGACCATTTTCTGACTCATCTGGTGGAAGATAGTCTGTTGGTTCTTCATTAATAGTAGATGAAGGAGTAAAGCCACTACCTTGGTCTGATATTATCCACCAATATTGATTATCTATTACGGAAAAACGAACTACAACTGTTTTACTCGGATCGAGATTATTACCATGTTTAGCTGCGTTGACTAGGGCTTCTTGAAGTCCTAGCCGCAGTTCTGCTTGTAATCTTGCTGGAATTTCTGCCAACAATAAGTCTAATATGGGACAAAGGTAGAGGGTTGAGGCAAAACTAATAGTGCCCCAATAACGTCCAACTGGACGGAGTGAAATAGTAATCACAAGAGAAACCCCATAGCTTTCAGTTAGCTAGACATCAGTTTGCTATTACAGTCACCCTGATAAAACTTGAGGTGGTCATGCTGCCTTCAAACTTGCGTCTTTAAAACTAAATTTTGAAAATGCTAGGGAGCATTGGCTCTATAACTATGAATTGCGATTGTTTAGATATATCGGCTGGAAGAAATTTGATAATGAGGTCAGCAAATTCAGAATATGCTGTTAATTTTAGAGAGTATTGGCATACTCTAATTAGTTGCCGATTTATCATTCACACAATCTTCTTCATATTTTTCAGAACCTATGCTACTTGAATTTATTTAAACAAAATGAATTTTTATTTTTCGCTTAATTCAATTTTAGCATCTTTAGTATGCACTAGACTAAAAATTTCAAATTTCAGTTTTTTTGAAGGAATTACTAACCTTGTCAACAATGTGATAACACAAGAAAGGCGGCAGCTTCAACATGAGCAGTTTGAGGAAAAAAATCAGCAGGTTGTACCCGTGTGATGGTATATTGCCCATCTTGACAAAGCAATTTCAGGTCGCGGGCGAGGGTAGCTACTTTACAGCTGACGTAAACGATCCTATATGGTTTCAATTGCCGTAAAGTGTCTATGACTGCGCGATCGCACCCCTTACGTGGCGGATCGAGTATTACTACTTCTGGTATTGTGCCCATTTGGGGAAGCAATTTCTCTACTGCCCCGACAAGGAAAGTCACATTATCAATTCCGTTGCGGTGGGCATTCAAAATTGCTTGTTCTACTGCTGCTGGTTGCACTTCTAATCCTGTAGCAATTCGTACTTTTTTGGCCAGGGGTAAAGTTAAAGTCCCAATACCACAGTAGGCATCAACTAGGAACTCATGCCCTTGAAGATTGAGTTCTGATTGAATTACCTGTAATAGTGCCTCTGCTGTTTCGGTATACACTTGGAAAAATGTATCTGGGCGTACTTGAAATTCCAGTCCAGCAAAATTTTCACGCAGGTGGGGGACTCCAGCAATGCAACGGGTTTCTGATCCAAAGATAGCATTTGTGCGATCGCTATTGCGATTGAGCGACACTCCGACTAACTGCGGATAGCGCTTTAACCATTCCTGGGCTTGGGTTGCAATTCCTGATAAATTCCAGTCCTTTACCACCAAACTCAGCAACATTTCCCCAGTGTGTCGCCCAATGCGTAAACCGAGATGGCGAATTTTTCCTTGGTGGCGGTGTTCGTCGTAAATTTGCCAACCTTGCTGTTGAATATCCTGCTTAACTTCGGCAAGTAAGGGATTTAATCGCGCATCTTGGACTGGACATTGATTTAAATTAATTAATTGGTGACTACCTTTTTGATAGTAACCAGCTTGTACTTGTCCTGTTGCCGATAGCGAGAGAGGATATGTAGATTTGTTACGGTAGCCCAAAGCAGAAGGGGCAGCAAGTACCGGATCTACTGGTGGTTGGATAAAACCGCCAATGCGCTCCATTGCTTGGATAACTTGATTTTGCTTGGCTACTAGCTGGTAATCATAATCAATATGCTGCCACTGGCAACCACCACACTTATCCGCCACAATACAGCTAGGTCGGATACGGTGGAGGGATGGCTCCAATAGCTCTTGGAGCTTACCGTGGCCGTATTTTGGTTTAACGTGTACCAAGCGGACAATGGCGCGATCGCCTGGGACAGTATCTGGGACAAACACTACACGCTCATCAGCGCGTCCCACACCATCACCTGTATCACTCAGGTTAGCGATCGTCACTTCAATTAATTCACCCTGTTGCCAAATTATTTTAGTCATTTGTCATTTGTCATTTGTCATTTGTTACTGGGCATTGGGCATTGGGCATTGGGTATTGGGCATTGGGCACTTGTACTGAGCGAAGTCGAAGTATTGGACATTAGTTATTAATTCTTCTTCCCCTGCCTCCCCTGCCTCCCCTGCCTCCCCTGCTCCCCTGCTCCCCTGCTCCCCTGCTCCCCACTCCCCCAAATAGATAAATTCAATACATAAGTAGCTCCTATCCCTTCACTTGTGTACCTCCAACTCGCTAAACTAACAGATAATATTTCAGGTGATTTCAATAATCATGACTGTAATTAGCCAAGTTATTCTCAAAGCCGACGACGAACTGCGTTATCCCAGCAGTGGCGAACTTAAAAATATCAAAGACTTTTTGCAAACCGGTGTACAACGGACGCGGATTGCGGCTACCTTAGCTGAAAACGAAAAGAAGATAGTTCAAGAAGCAACTAAACAACTTTGGCAGAAGCGTCCTGACTTTATCTCCCCTGGAGGTAATGCTTACGGCGAACGCCAACGCTCTCTATGTATCCGTGATTTTGGCTGGTACTTACGCCTAATTACTTATGGTGTACTTGCCGGTGACAAAGAGCCAATCGAAAAAATTGGTTTGATTGGTGTGCGGGAAATGTACAATTCATTGGGCGTTCCCGTGCCTGGAATGGTAGAAGCGATTAATTCCCTCAAAACAGCCTCCCTTAGCTTACTGAGTGCGGAAGACGCTGCTGAAGCAGCACCTTACTTTGATTACATCATTCAAGCGATGTCTTAATACAAAGTGTGTGCTGGTTCTAAGAATATACTTCCGGTCTACTAGAGTGAGTGCGAAACATTAGCACTCGATAGGCATAAGATCCCCAATTTGATCGTACCTTCCCCACATTTGGTAGTGGCTGTGGCAAAATCTCTGTCAAGTTACCAACCAGTTGTGGGGAAATTTAATGGATATGAGCATGGGGCATTTGACTAATGATCAATGACCAATGACTAATGACAAATACAAAAAACCGACAGTCCTTGATTAAGACTGTCGGCTATTAAGTGTGTTCCCTATTAATGACTCGGCTAGAGTTCAGTTGTCATTAATTATGCCTAGTTACCGATCGCTGGGGGACGATCTTAATCATCGATATGTGTGATTCTCGTCACTTGATTGTTACATCTAAACTGCATATACCCGAATAATCTCTGAGTGAGACTAGACTCACGTAAGTAAAGGAGCTAGAAATTTCACCAAGATTAAAAAATAAAGTTATCTTTACAGACTAAAGCATTTTGTGTGCTATTGATCTTCATCTTGTCTATCTCATGGTCGAAATAATCCTGTTGAGTGTATTCTGGGGTTTTACTACTCCTCCATCAAAGAAATAAGTTTGCTTGTAAAAAAGACTGCACAAGCATTTTCTACCAATTATTTACCAACATGGAAATACAAGTATTTAGTTAGAGTTTAAATTAAAGAGCGATCGCGCTTCAATTAAGAACTGTACTTACAGGGCAAGTAAATCGATAGAATAATGCTCTGTCCCCCCAGAGTGCATTACTTCCATGACTGCAACCTCAAAACCAGCTTTTTCCCCCCAAGAAATTGCGGCTGTTGGTCTTAAACCAGAAGAATACGCAGAAATTGTCCGTCGGCTAGGCCGTCATCCCAACAAAGCTGAACTGGGAATGTTTGGTGTCATGTGGTCTGAGCATTGCTGTTACAAAAATTCTCGACCTCTACTCAAACAATTTCCCACCGATGGCCCCCGCATCCTCGTGGGGCCTGGTGAAAATGCTGGTGTTGTAGATTTGGGTGATGGACTCCAACTAGCTTTTAAGATTGAATCTCACAACCATCCCTCAGCAGTCGAACCCTTTCAAGGAGCTGCAACAGGAGTCGGAGGTATTCTCAGAGATATTTTTACAATGGGTGCGCGTCCCATTGCCCTATTAAACTCGTTACGCTTTGGTTCCCTAGAAGATCCCAAAACTCAACGGCTGTTTAGCGGTGTGGTGGCAGGAATCTCTCATTATGGTAACTGTGTGGGAGTACCCACCGTTGGCGGCGAAGTCTACTTTGACTCTGCTTACTCTGGTAATCCTCTGGTGAACGTTATGGCATTGGGGTTGATGGAAACCTCAGAAATCGTCAAATCTGGAGCATCTGGCTTAGGCAACCCCGTGCTGTATGTTGGTTCCACCACTGGGCGCGATGGTATGGGAGGCGCGAGTTTTGCTAGTGCAGAATTGAGCGATCAATCCATAGACGATCGCCCTGCTGTGCAAGTGGGCGATCCCTTTTTGGAAAAGTCGTTAATTGAAGCTTGTCTGGAGGCGTTTAAAACGGGTGCAGTTGTCGCCGCCCAAGATATGGGAGCTGCGGGAATCACCTGTTCTACCTCAGAGATGGCGGCAAAAGGCGGTGTGGGAATTGAACTAGATTTAGATAAGATTCCCGTCAGAGAAATAGGGATGGTTCCTTATGAATATCTGCTTTCGGAATCTCAAGAACGAATGCTGTTTGTTGCTCATAAAGGGCGCGAGCAAGAATTAATCGACATTTTCCACCGTTGGGGACTTCAAGCCGTTGTTGCTGGTACAGTCATCGCCGATCCTATTGTGCGAATTCTCTTTCAGGGTGAAGTAGCAGCAGAAATTCCCGCTGAAGCTTTGGCGGAGAATACCCCACTATATAATCGGGAGTTATTGGCAGAAGCACCAGAATATGCGCGTCAAGCTTGGGAATGGACACCTGATTCCTTACGTCCTTCCACAACTGCTGGAATAGAACTTCCAGGAGGACTGCAAAGTTGGAATGATATTCTCTTAACTTTGCTCGATACACCCACGATCGCTTCTAAAAATTGGGTATATCGTCAGTATGACCATCAGGTACAAAATAATACAGTAATGCTTCCAGGTGGCGCAGATGCGGCTGTTATCCGCTTACGCCCTTTGGAAGAGGACAAGGGGACAAGGGGACAAGGAGGACAAGGAGACAAGGAAACCCTCAATGCCCAAAGCGGTGTGGCGGCAACGGTAGATTGCAATCCTCGTTATGTTTATCTTGACCCTTACGAAGGAGCTAAGGCAGTGGTGGCAGAAGCTGCACGCAATCTTAGTTGTGTGGGTGCTGAACCTTTGGCGGTGACGGATAATCTGAATTTTGGCTCTCCAGAAAAACCCATTGGTTACTGGCAATTGGCAGAAGCTTGTCGCGGTTTGGCGGAAGGTTGCCGAGAATTGGCGACACCAGTCACAGGCGGAAATGTCTCTTTGTACAACGAAACTCTTGATTCTCAAGGCATCCCACAACCCATTTATCCCACTCCTGTTGTCGGTATGGTGGGCTTGATTCCCGATCTAACCAAAATTTGTGGTCAAGGTTGGCAAGCATCCGGCGATGTGATTTATCTTCTGGGATTACCTCTGGCATCCCAAATCAGTTTGGGAGCATCTGAGTATTTAGCTACTATCCACAATACTGTTGCCGGAAAACCACCACGGGTTGATTTTGACTTGGAACGCCGCGTCCAGAAAGTTTGTCGTGAAGGAATTCGTAATGGTTGGGTACGTTCAGCTCACGATTCTGCTGAAGGGGGAGTGGCGATCGCACTAGCCGAATCTTGTCTTGCTGGCAACCTTGGTGCCGAAATCAATTTAGAAATAGCGCAAACACAGTTAAACCGACTTGACGAGGTGTTGTTTGCCGAAGGTGGTGCCAGAATTTTAGTTTCTGTAGCATCAGCACAACAAGAAATTTGGGAATCATATTTACAGGAACATCTCGGTCAAGAGTGGCAAAAACTGGGTGTAGTTAGCAATTTTGAGACGGGTTTAGGGGTTTTCACCACTGATAACCAAACCTTAATCAAAGTTAGTATCGAAGATATGAACGATCGCTATTCCCATGCGATCGCCAAACGTCTCGCCATCCATACCACTACTTCTGAGCGCTGAATGCTGAGTATTTAGACTTCACTCACAACTTTTAGCGTCTCTGAGCAAATTTACGGTACTGTTTTAATGGATGGTTAAAGATTTGTTAAGAACTCCCCAGCCATCTAATAATCCCAGTGACTGACTACCAATTTTAGATTTTGAATTTTAAATTTTGGATTAGGGGCGTTGCTTCTAGTTCATATCTTGCTCTTACTGGGCAAAAAATCTAAAATAGCCATTCTAAAATCCCAAGCCGCATCTTTACACGGTGCGATCAATCCAAAATCGTCAATCGTTCGACTGAGCGTAGCCGAAGTCTCAAATCCAAAATTGATTGACCCCCCCCACCAGGAGCAAAGCTAGCATGATTTCTATTCATTCTGTCACTTCGGATGAATACCCCGACCAGACCAACAACCCAATCAATAGTCATGAAAATCAACCTGACAAGCCAGAAGAAGCTTGTGGTGTTTTTGGCATCTACGCCCCAGGAGAAAACGTTGCTAAACTGACCTACTTTGGATTGTATGCCCTCCAGCATCGGGGTCAAGAATCAGCTGGTATTGCCACTTTTGAGGGGACAAAGGTACATCTCCATAAAGATATGGGCTTGGTGTCTCAAGTCTTCAATGAATCTGTCTTGGATCAATTGCCTGGTAGTCTTGCTGTTGGTCACACTCGTTATTCCACCACAGGTTCTAGCCGCAAAGTTAATGCCCAACCCGCAGTACTAGAAACCCGTTTAGGTTCAATAGCTCTTGCACACAATGGTAATTTAGTCAATACTGTGCAACTACGTCAAGAGTTGCTTGAGAATAAATGTAACTTAGTGACAACAACAGACTCAGAAATGATCGCTTTTGCGATCGCAGAAGCCATAGATACGGGCGCTGATTGGCTAGAAGGTGGAATTCAGGCATTTCAACGTTGCCAAGGAGCCTTTAGTTTAGTTATTGGCACTCCCGTCGGCGTTATGGGTGTCCGCGATCCTAATGGAATCCGCCCCTTAGTAATCGGCACTTTGGCAGGTAATCCAGTCCGTTACGTTTTGGCTTCCGAGACTTGTGGTTTAGACATCATTGGAGCCGAATATCTGCGAGATGTAGAACCAGGTGAATTAGTTTGGATTACTGAAGAAGGTTTAGCTTCTTATCATTGGAGTCAAAAATCTGAGCGGAAATTGTGTATCTTTGAAATGATTTACTTTGCCCGCCCTGATAGCGTCATGCACAACGAGAGTTTGTACAGCTATCGAATGCGATTAGGACACCAGCTAGCTAAAGAATCTTTTGTAGATGCCGATATTGTCTTTGGTGTTCCTGATTCTGGTATACCTGCTGCCATTGGATTTTCTCAAGCGTCTGGTGTCGCTTACGGCGAAGGACTGATTAAAAATCGCTATGTTGGGCGAACCTTCATTCAACCAACCCAAACCATGCGGGAATCGGGTCTGCGGATGAAACTCAACCCCCTCAAAGATGTGCTGGTAGGTAAACGAGTAATTATTGTAGATGATTCGATTGTACGGGGTACTACCAGCCGTAAACTAGTCAAAACCTTACGTGAAGCAGGTGCAGTAGAGGTACACATGCGAATTTCGTCTCCGCCTGTAACTCATCCCTGCTTCTATGGTATCGATACCGATTCTCAGGATCAGCTAATTGCTGCTACCAAGTCAGTAGCAGAAATTGCCAAGCAACTGGAAGTAGACAGCCTCGCTTATCTGAGTTGGGAAGGAATGCTAGAAGCGACACGAGAAGACACCAATAGTTTCTGTTCTGCCTGCTTTACCGGAGATTATCCTGTGGTGATTCCTGAGCAAGTGAAACGTTCTAAGCTGATTTTAGAAAAGGTAGTGGTATAAGGGCTTCAACAGAAGAACCCCACCCCGCCAAAGCTACGGTGTACACACAAGTCCTTCTCACCCCCTCTAACTCCCCCTTGGTAAGGGGGAGAACCGGATTTCCCCCCTTTGCAAGGGGGGATTAAGGGGGGTAAATCCAAGGTTTGGGCTTAATTGACAGGATGTGTGTACACTTTAGCCCCGCAAGCGAGGAGGGGATTAAGGAATGGGGTGTAAGATTAGGATTCTTCTGGGGATGATTCTGATTTTTCTGGCTTGAGTAAAGGGAAAGCGATCGCATCCCGAATACTGGCACAATCGGTTAATAACATTACCAAGCGATCGATCCCAATCCCTAAACCACCTGTAGGTGGCATACCGTATTCCAAAGCGGTAAGAAAGTCTTCATCTACACCTTGGGCTTCTAAGTCACCAGCAGCTTTCCGCGCCGCTTGGGCTTCTAAACGTTCTCTTTGGTCGATGGGATCGGTAAGCTCTGAGAAACTATTCCCAGTTTCTCGCCCGACTATGAATAACTCAAATCTTTCCACCAAACCAGGCACAGAACGGTGAGGTTTTGCTAGAGGCGAAATTTCTACAGGGTAATCAATTACAAAGGTCGGTTGAATTAAATTGGCTTCTACTTTCTCTTCAAAGGCTAAATTTAGTAACTTACCAATTGATTGAGCTTCATCTATACCAGGGATAGCAGCATTTTTACTTGCTGTTTTTGCTTCTTCCAAACTTTGGAACGAATTAAAATCCAAGCCTGTAAATTCTTTAACTAAATCGTGCATTGTTACTCGTCGCCAAGGTGGTGTTAAATCTATCGGTTCTCCTTGGTAGGTGATTTGTAATGTGCCGAGTACCTCTTGGGCGACAGTAGTAATAATCCCTTCAGTCAACGCCATCATATCGTTGTAGTCGGCGTAGGCTTGGTAAATTTCAATCGTCGTAAATTCGGGATTGTGTCGAGTCGAAATTCCCTCATTGCGGAAAATTCGCCCCAATTCAAACACCTTTTCAAAACCACCCACAATCAACCGCTTGAGATGGAGTTCTGTGGCAATTCGCAGATACAATTCCATTTCTAAAGTGTTGTGGTAGGTGATAAATGGACGCGCATCTGCACCCCCAGTCTCACTTTGCAAAACTGGAGTTTCAATTTCCAAAAAATCCTGCTGTTCCAAATAGCGGCGAATGCCGGCAGTAATTTGAGCGCGACGGCGGAAAGTTTGCCGCACTTCCGGGTTAACAATCAAGTCAACGTAGCGCTGACGATAGCGCTTGGCAACATCCGTTAATCCATGCCACTTGTCGGGTAGGGGCAACAGGGATTTAGTGAGGATAGTATATTGTTTAACGTAGACAGATAACTCGCCCTTTTCAGTCCGTTTAATAGTACCTTTAACTCCCAGGATATCGCCTGCATCTGTGAGTTGTTTTAAATGATTGAAGGCATCAGCATCAATATCTGCCATGCTTTCTTGGATGCGATTTTTATCCAGATAAAGCTGAATTGTACCGGTTTCATCTTGCAAGGTGAAAAAAGCCAATTTACCGAAAACGCGACGCGCCATAATGCGTCCAGCTATGGCAACTTCCAAATCAACTTCTTCGCCACTGGATAAATCGGCAAATTTTTCTTGCAACTGCGCTGCATGATGGGTGGATTCCCAACGATAGGCATAAGGGTTAGTCCCTAGCTGCTTGAGTTGTTCTACTTTTTCCAGCCTTGCGGCTCGGATATCTTCTTCCGACATGGTAACGAACTAAATAGGGCAAGATTAATTATAGATGCTGCCAAAGTTGAGAGTAAAAGATAATCGCCTAAAAGTGATGTGCGTAGGCGTAGCCCACCGTAGGTATCGCTAAAGGAAATCCAATGACACAAACTAGAGTGCGCCTGTGGACTGTAAACGAATATCACCGAATGTTTGAAACGGGTATTATTACAGAGGATGAACGGGTAGAACTGATTGATGGGCAAGTTATCCCGATGAGCGCCAAAAATCCTCCCCATGCAGCGACAACGCTTTGTGCATCTGATTATCTCAAGCGGCTGCTAGCAGAAGTTGCCTTAGTTCGGGTGCAAGATCCCATTCAGTTGAGCGAATACTCGGAACCTGAGCCAGATATTGCTGTTGTCCGCATTGATGCGCGAAAGTATATCGATCGCCATCCCGCACCGAATGAAATCTTTTTATTGATTGAAGTAGCCGATACAACATTAGAAACAGACCGTAAACAAAAAGCGCCTCTTTATGCGAAAGCAGAAATTTATGACTACTGGATTTTGGATGTGAATCAGCATCAGGTTTATATTTTCCGCGAACCGGGTTTAGAAGGTTACAATCTTGAATTTATTTTGCAGGAGGATGCAACATTATCCTTGATTGCATTTCCAGAAATTGAAGTCCAAATTAGTCAAATGTTTCCATAATTTTTACAAATCAAACCTTTATTTATCTGCTATTTTTAGCAGATGCCTGGATGAAATAGCTTTCATTTTCAAGTTAGTAAATTGCACGATCGCTTTTACTAAATCTTGCTGTTCTGGTTGCAAATTTAGTTTTTCTAGGGCTTGCTTAATATTATTACCAGCCCGGAGATTGTGATTAAGTCGATCGCGTTGCGATCTGCTTAAGACTGCCTCAATTTCTCTGTTTCTTCGCTGACGCACAGCCTGGAGTTCTTGGCGTTGTAAGGGAGTCAGGTTAATCTGCGACGAGTTAGAGTAGCTTGCAGTTTTGGTAGTTTGGGCAAAAATGACACCAGAAATAGTATGGAGTTGAACGGGTGCAGCTAAGGCAATTCCCGGCATGGAAAGGACAAGAGCTAGAATAGCAGCGAACACAGAAAGCCGTTTTGTCAAGTGAATTGCCATATTGAGAAATGCCTATTACACAGTGGCGGATGTTTGCTTACCTTTAACAAGTTGCTTGAGCAACTGGTTTGGTTAATTAACCTCCAAAACCAGGAATTAAACGCTTTAAGGCGCGACCAGCAACATCGCCATAGCGCAGTTCTCCACACATAATCTTACCCATAATTTTGGCACCAGAGGGGCGCTTAACGCCAACTTTGTAGCCAATGGCTGGAAAGCGATAAAATGCCCCACCTAATTTTTGTGCCCAAGCCATTTCAGTACCCCACTGTTCATTAATGGCTTCGCTATATTTTTCTAAAGCATTGAGATCACCAGAAAGAGCCTCATTTATGGCTCCTGCTGCAATCAAACCGCTAAAAATTGACGGACGAATGCCTTCTGCTGTCATGGGATCGACTACACAAGCAGCTTCCCCAGCTAAAACTGCATTTTGAGTATGCAACTTTTGGTTGCCATCCCACAAGCAAAGAGGATAGCCATATTGCTTGCCAGTTTTGATATCTACATTAAACGATCGCGCGTACTCATCTAAAATTTTCTTAAAATCCTGGGGTTTGCCGCCGACAAATGTACCGACACCAATAGAATAACCGTCTGCCTTCGGGAAGTTCCAAATGTAGCCGTTTTTCACCAAGCCAAACTCGAAATGAATTGTAGATTTATCCTTTACCTCCGCGGCCACTTCTGCCTCTAAAGCTCCTGCTAAACGGCGTTTACGGTCTTTGAAGCCGAGCCATTTTGCCATTGACCCTTTGACACCATCAGCCGCGATTAAGTAGCGACCTGTAACTGAGCCATTAGCTGTGTTAACTTGCCAATAGTCACTTTGAAACTCAATACCAGTTACTTCCGTATTATCTCGTAGTTCAGCTCCTTGGTTTTGCCCTTGCTGCACTAGGAAATGGTCAAAAATATCTCGTCGCACCATCCAGACTGGTTCTTTGGTAGCGATTTTTGTTTCTACGGGGTCGCCCAAATTCCAGGTAAAGCGAAGGGAGTCGGCTTTTACAGAAATTACTGGGCTAAAATCAAAGTCGAACCATTGAGCGATCGCTGGAGATACACCACCACCACAAGGTTTATATCTTGGCAGAGATTCTTTTTCCAACACTAATACTGAGCGGCCTTGCTTGGCTAAATGATATGCAGCTGTTCCACCAGCTGGCCCAGCGCCGACGATGATGCAGTCGTACATATTGAATTTTTGCTCCAGGATTAGTTTATTTTCTATTGAGTAGGGGCAATTTATGAATTGTTCCTACTTTAATTATTCATGTCTACTTACTTGGTCGATCAATTTTTCTAGGATTTATGCAATAACTTAAGAAAAGATAAAGGCTGAAGAATTTATCCATTATCCTTCAGCCTTTATGCTTAAGACTTTAGACTTTAAACAGTCGTGATGTCTTTTTCTTTTTCTGCCAACAGTGCATCTATTTTGGCAGTATACTCATTTGTCAATTTTTGCAAGCTATCTTGTTGATCTTTCGATTCATCTTTGGAGATTTCAGAGGCTTTCTCCTGTTTGCGAATGGCGTCTATAGCATCACGGCGAATGTTACGAATAGCAACACGACCCTCTTCAGCATACTTGGATGCCATTTTGACGAATTCTTTACGACGCTCGCTTGTTAAAGGCGGAATATTTAATCTGATTACAGAACCGTCGTTACTGGGTGTTAAACCCACATCTGAGAGGGAAATAGCTTTCTCAATGATGTTTAGGGTGTTGCGCTCGTAGGGTTGAATTAAGATTGTCGTAGCATCCGGCGTGCTAATATTTGCCAGTGATTTCAAGGAAGTAGGCGAACCGTAATAGTCCACCAATACCTTATCTAATAGACTCGCATTGGCGCGACCAGTGCGAATCGAGTTAAAAGCTCGTTGAGTTGCCTCAACGGTTTTTTGCATCGTACTTTCAGCTTCAGCTAATTTCACAAGAACCTCCCACAAGGGTGCCGATGGATTCTCCCAAGACTGCTCGGTGGATATTTCCTCGCACCGTTAGGTCAAATACCAGAATTGGGATATTATTTTCTTTACACAAGGCGATCGCAGTACTATCCATCACCCGCAAATCTTGGGCTAAAACGTGCGCGTAGGTTAAGCTATTGTAACGCTTGGCGTCAGGATAAATATGAGGATCGGCATCATATACTCCATCTACTTTGGTGGCTTTAAAAATCACCTCAGCATCGATTTCTGCTGCTCTTAATGCCGCAGTCGTATCTGTAGTAAAAAAGGGATTTCCTGAACCAGCACCAAAAATTACCACCCGTCCTTTTTCAAGATGACGGATGGCACGACGACGAATATATGGTTCTGCTAATTCTTGCATAGCGATCGCGGTTTGCACCCGCGTCTGTACTCCTATGTGTTCTAGCGAATCTTGCAGCGTCATGGCATTCATTACCGTGGCAATCATCCCGATATAGTCAGCGGTTGCCCTGTCCATCCCCGCCGACGCTGCTTTAACGCCACGAAAAATATTGCCACCGCCAACAACTATGGCGATTTGAGTACCAGTCGCTATCACCTCTGCTAATTCTTGTGCTATTCCTTTGACTACTTCTGGATCAATGCCATAGCCCATGTTGCCCATTAAGGCTTCACCGCTCAGTTTGAGTAAAACCCGTCGGTAATTCGTTCCCATGAAGTTACGCTTTATCAAAAAAGTTGCAATTGCCTCCAATTTAAGATAACAGTTACAGGGACTATCTATGTCTAGTTACGCCAAATCAATGTAGTACCTACTGGTTCTGTTTGTGGTATGGCTATTTCTTCACCTTTAAACAGAGAAGCGATCGCAGTTCTCAAATAATCCTCTCCCACTGGTAATGGTTCTTGGGGATGATTATCAATTTTACCTTTATAGCGGACTATACCGTTAGTATCTATGAGAAAGGCTGTTGGTGTTTTTGTTGCGCCGAAACTGCCGGTCACATCTTGCGTTGAGTCCCACAGGTAGGGGAAATTCAACTGGTGACGTCGGGCAAAAGCTTTCATATTTTCAAAGCTTGACCTAGTGTCGTAGTCAACATTACTACCATTGAGTCCAATTAGTGTGAAGCCTTTTGGGGCAAATTCGGCTTGAATGTTTTTTAGTCTGCCTAAATACCGATCGACATAAGGGCAGTGGTTACACATAGAAATAACGCCGACTGCTCGGAACTTCTCAAGATAACGCCTGAGATGGTGTACTTGACCATCAATTCCTGGCAATTCAAAATCTGGTGCATAGCTCCCAACGGGAGTATCAATTGTTTCTAGTAGATTCATGATTTCTGGCCCGCAGAACTAGGAACAAGAAAAATATTGTTAAATTCAGCGTCAGTTTCCAGTTGCAAACCACCCCTTAGCCGATGCCTCATATTCGCCAATCTTATAGACCAAATTTGCGATCGTAAATTGTAAAACTACTGAATCTAGCACTGATGCTAATTCACTCACATCTAAAAAATAGCCCAAATATTACTCATATTAGAAACGTTATGATTTTTAATACTGACATCATCTCAGTTGTGAGTAAATTACCTCTATCAATAAGATGAAAACTTTCTATACTGGATAAAACTATCAGCTTAGAAGCTTTTGTGGTATATGTATAGGCTATCACTAGAGCCAAAGATTTATTTTGAAAATCTGATAAATTTTCTGCAAATTCAAAACAATTTTACTTGTGCTTTGCTGCTAAAAAGCTTTTAGCATTCTTTACATCAAATTTCCCATGACAACCTCAAGTTCAAAAACAGCACTTAACTCTACAAAAACCTGGATTTGGCAAGATTTTCCGATCTGTTACCAAACCCAAGGAACTACTGGGCCAGCTGTTGTCCTGGTGCATGGATTTGGTGCTTCTTGGTGGCACTGGCGAAAAAATATTCCGGTATTAGCGGAAAATTGCCGTGTTTATGCGATCGATTTAATTGGTTTTGGGGCTTCTGCAAAACCTCAGCCTGGTGAAAAAATTAACTACACACTAGAAACTTGGGGACAACAAGTAGCAGATTTTTGCCGTGAAGTAGTGGGTGAGCCAGCTTTTTTAGTGGGAAATTCCATTGGCTGTATTGTTGCTATGCAAGCAGCAGTAAGCAACCCAGATATTGCCTTGGGAGTTGCTTTACTCAACTGTTCTTTACGGCTGTTGCACGATCGCAAACGGGTAACTTTACCTTTATCTCGTCGTTACGGAGCGCCTTTGCTGCAACGGGTGCTATCTATTAAACCAGTTGGCGATTTCTTTTTCAATCAACTCGCCAAACCGAAAACGGTGCGGAAAATTTTGCTGCAAGCTTATGCGAATCCTGAGATGGTAACAGATGAGTTGGTAGATATTCTCACTTCACCAGCAAGCGATCCGGGGGCTGGGGCTGTGTTTCTGGCTTTTACTTCTTATTCTACAGGGCCATTGCCTGAAGACCTTTTACCATTGTTACAGTGTCCGGCGATTATTTTGTGGGGAACGGCCGATCCGTGGGAACCAATTAAGTTAGGGAGAGAATTAGCTAACTTTGGGCAAGTAGAAAAGTTTATTCCTTTAGAGGGAGTGGGGCATTGTCCTCAAGATGAAGCGCCGGAGTTAGTCAATCCGATTTTACTCGATTGGATTTTGGAGCGATCGCAGTCATAAACTCGGCTCAATTTTCACGTAATGGATGGTGTTGAATATAATCAAAAATATTTATTTTTTGTTAATTGAGCCGATACGAAAAATTGGCAATAGGACTATGGTCTTAATTAAATTAAGAGTTTGACTTAGCGATAAAGCCCTCTCTAATAGGAGGGCTTTATTATAGTTCTTGAAGTTTTAGTCCAAAAACTTTTAATACCAATTCAATTAATGATTGCAACACATCCTTGGGTAAAGACGCGATTCATCGCGTCTCTACAAAGAGTCTATTTGTCCCATTCTTTTTTCAAATTGGTATAACTACTTATTCTTATCTTCATCTAGTGCTTTTTGGATAGCTTGGCGACAAAATTCAGGAGGATCGTCCTTAGCCTTTACCTCTTCCTTCATTTCCTTAGAGACTCTAAAACTCAATTGGTCAGTTAATGGCTTATCTCCCTTTGGTTGCGCTGGTTCAAAATTTTGAGGGTTCCCTTTAGGATTAGGCATTGTTGAGAGATGTAAATATAGCTTGAGACGAACGAAACCATTAGAATAGAGTTTTATATCGGTGGCGATACCCAGTCTACAAAACAAGTTCACCACCGATACCACTTTTACAAGAGGTAACTCTATTTTATGTTCACAAGGTCAGAACTCGAAATCAAAACTATTGCTGAATTGAGAGACTTGTGTAGGCGTTACGGATTGAAGCCTACTGGGAACGGAGGGTACAAGACCAGTTGGATTGTTACCTTAATGGCATTCCCACAGATAGGACTCGCGCAACTAAGGCAAGGAAGAGGGTTGAAGTCACCAGGTTTTAGCGTTATTCAATTTCTTGAAGGTGTAGTAGATGAGATGAACTCACCCACAGATGAGCAAGCGGCGCTGATTAAGCTGACAATGGAAGGAAAGGCTATGAGCTACCCTGACAGATACGACCAAGAAAGCTTGCTTAACTTGCACAAGGCTAAGATGTATCTTGAAATTGCGATCGGACTACTAAACCAGTAAATTAGTTTTGAAGATTTGTAGTAAGGACTTTAGTACTTAGAAAATAAAGACTAAAGTCCTTACTACAAACTTGCTTACCCGTATTGGACTCAACTGAAAAGTACTATTTTTATTAACTAAGTACAACATTTCTTTAATTCATAGCGAATTAACTTTGGCAAAACTCTGTGTACCTTTGCGTTTAACTCTGTGTTCCTCTGCGTTTAAAAAAGTAGCTAAGGATGAATTTTTGGCGCTATCTCTTATTTGCTCAATTAGGAATAGTACTCAATGCAATTTAGTAACTCAAAACTAAGTTACTTAAAAAGAAGGCAAGGGCTGCACTACCTAAAGGAACTGTCAAATTGTCAATACCCAAAAATGAAACAGCTTCTAAAGCCGTAGCTATAATTGCCACTATCAGGGATATCGCCCAACTTTGCCAACTGTTTCCTTGAGTTCCAACTAAAATCAAACTACTGACAACATAGCCAACAAGCATCATAGTTAGGGAACCTTCCCAACTTTTTTCTGTCCCAAAAACTTTATACTTATGTTTACCAAAGCGTTGCCCAATTAAGGCTGCTAATCCATCTCCCCAAGTCATTACCAAAATTCCTAGTGCTGCGTATTGGGGTTGTTGCAAGTACCAGAACCAGGCAACTAAAATACCGAAACTGACAGAGTAAAAAAACGTCCCTAAGCTTTGCCGTCCAACGCTATTAATACCAGGAAGAATGGGCAATCGGTAGGATAATAAGGTGATTGCACTCGCTAAAATAGAAGCTGTAATCCCTACACTGGCGGGAATATCTAGCCACCAGGCGATTAAAATCACATTACCAGTGCCAATATGAACTATCTTCCGCACGATTTCTGGCTCGTTGGCGAAGCGGTTTACCACCAATGCAATTAGAAGGATGAGTAACACCCAGATTGCAGCCGACGCAATTTGCAGCCAGAAAACCGGAATTGAGGTGAAGTCAGAAAATGTAATTAACAAAGATGCAACAAAATGAAAATTTTTACCCCTGTTACTAATTTATAAGATTTGGGTAGCTGCAATGAAATTATTATTTATTTGGCTGATTCGGGGCTACCGAATGTTTATCTCGCCTTTGTTTCTCCCGACTTGTCGCTTTCAACCAACTTGTTCGATGTATGCTATTGAAGCTATTGAACGATTTGGTGTGTTGCGTGGTAGCTGGATGGCAACTCGGCGGATTTTGCGCTGTCATCCGTTTCATCCGGGTGGTTACGATCCAGTGCCAGAGGTGGTGGAAAAGGTGAAGGAGGAGTAGTTTTGTGCGGTGGGGAATTGAGGTTGGATTTTAAACGCAAAGGGGCGCAAAGGGAAGCACAGAGGGACGCGGAGAATGAGAAGAGGGGTAAATTATTAAAGGATGTGTTGGTGGGTATAGCTATTTGGGGAGATGTCAACAGATGAGGTTGTCATCTAGCGTGGGAAGGTTGAATAATTTAATTTAGACTTACGATGATTAATTTTACTGCGATTTCTATACCTGAACCACAAATTCCTACTCCTGGGCCGAGTCCGCTACCTAGCCCCAATCCTGAGCCGAATCCGCTACCTAGTCCCGAACCTGTACCGGGGCCAGCGATTCCTCAACCGTTACCGGGGCCTGTACCTGAACCAGTACCTGCTCCCATTCCTCAGACGGTTCCAGGGACAATTCCCCAAACCATACCGGAACCTGTTTAGATTAACTTGGTAATGTAATCCAAAATCCCAATCTAAAATCCAAAATGCTAAGAGCCGGAATTGTCGGACTTCCCAACGTCGGAAAATCTACTTTATTTAATGCTGTAGTTGCTAATGCCAAAGCTGAAGCAGCTAACTTCCCTTTTTGCACGATTGAACCGAATGTCGGCGTTGTCGCAGTACCGGATGAACGGTTAAATGTTCTTGCTAAGATTGCCAGTTCGGCACAAATTATCCCGGCGCGGGTTGAATTTGTAGATATTGCCGGTTTAGTTAAAGGTGCAAGTCAGGGTGAGGGATTAGGGAATCAATTCCTGTCCCACATCCGGGAAGTTGATGCGATCGTCCATGTGGTACGTTGTTTTGAAAATGATGATATTATCCACGTTGCTGGTTCTGTTGATCCAGCGCGAGATATTGAAATCATTAATATAGAACTGGGTTTATCAGATTTAGCACAAATTGAACGGCGAATTGATCGTACTCGTAAACTAGCTCGTACCAGCAAAGATGCACAGTTTGAAATCACAGTCTTAGAAAAATTAGCTGCGGCTTTAAATGAAGGTAAATCGGTGCGTCAGGTAAGCTTGAATGAAGAAGAAGCAGTAATTATTAAAGGATTGGAACTGCTGACTTATAAGCCAATTATTTATGCTGCCAATGTATCTGAAGATGAGTTGGCAACTGGTAATCATTTTGTCGAAACAGTGCGGCAAATTGCAGCAACAGAAAATGCCCAAGTTGTGATAGTTTCGGCTCAAGTTGAAGCTGAATTAGTGGAATTACCAGAAGAAGATAAAGCTGATTTCCTCGCGTCTTTAGGTGTGGAAGAAGGCGGTTTGAAATCATTGATTCGGGCAACTTACACGCTTCTAGGCTTGCGGACATATTTTACCTCCGGCCCCAAAGAAACCCGCGCTTGGACAATTAATGCGGGAATGTCTGCACCTCAAGCTGCTGGTGTAATCCACAGTGATTTTGAGCGGGGATTTATTCGCGCCGAAACTGTTGCTTATAAAGATTTGGTAACAACTGGTTCGATGAATGCTGCGAAGGAGAAAGGGTTGGTTCGCAGTGAAGGGAAAGAGTATGTTGTGCAGGAAGGGGATGTAATGTTGTTCCGATTTAATGTATAGATGTAATTAATGAGTGGCCGTTATCGAGAAGATAATGGTCAAGTTACGCTAAGTTGCGATCGCCATAAATATGCAAGGCGATCGCAAATAAACCAGCAATCCTCCAAATCTATCTAGTAGCTACTTCCACCCACAATATAGCCAAGCTGTGAGTATCGGTAAAATGAGTCTGTTAACGGATGCTCAATCATATCAAATCTAAACAATTTGCACCTACTTAATAAAGCAGCATTTTGTACCCACAGTTAACAGGATACTTACGCAATTATTTAATTCATGATAGTACTTTATGCAAAGAAAGCAACAATTCGTTGACAGTATAGGGCTTTGACAAAAATGTATTGACACCAATAGCTGCTACTGCACTGAGCTTCTTGTCAGACATAAGTCCACTGCTGGCAATAATTTTGACTTGGGGGTTAATTTTTTGCAAGGTACGTATGGCTGTTAAACCATCCAGTGAGGGCAGCATAATATCCATGAGGACAGCACTAATTCTGTCTCTATTTTGAGCATATAGCGCGATCGCTTCAATGCCATCATTGGCAACTAAGATTTTGTAGTTGTAAGCTTCTAATGATGTTGTCGTAATCTCTTGAATGGCGGCTTCATCATCGACAACCAAAATCAATTCTCCATGTCCTGTCTGTGGTGGCAAATTTTCGGGGCTAATTGTTTCCATTCCCCCCACTGCTGGCAAGTAAACTTGAAAGCTAGTGCCACTTGCCAGTTCACTATACACATTTACAAAACCTCCGTGACTTTTAACGATTCCCAATACTGTGGAAAGTCCTAAACCAGTGCCCTGTCCAACATCTTTTGTAGTAAAGAATGGCTCGAAAATTCTATCTAGCATTTGTTTCGGAATCCCAACTCCAGTATCGGAGACAGTAATCACTATGTAAGGCCCCTCTTTGGCTTCTAGGTTCATGCGGGCATAATTTGCGTCAATCAACATATTTTCGGCAGAGATACTCAAAGTACCACCATTGGACATAGCATCGCGGGCGTTAACGCAGAGGTTCATCAGCACTTGATGCAGTTGAGTACTATCTCCAGAAACCATCCACAAATCTTGCGGTACATTAGTGCTGATTTCTATCGATTTGGGAAAGGTCTCTTTAAGAATCTTGGCAATTTCCAGAATTATATGTTTGAGTTGCAAAGTGATGTGCTTCCCTTCTACACCCCGCGCAAAGGACAGCACCTGTTTGACTAAATCAGCACCGCGTCTAGCGTTAATTTCTAAAATTTCTAGGAGATGACGAGTCCGCTCATCTGCATTAGGAAATTTTAGCGGTAGCAGTTGCGCTCCTGCCAAAATCGGTGTCAGGATGTTGTTGAGGTCGTGAGCAATACCACTAGCTAAAGTGCCAATACTTTCCAGGCGTTGAGCGCGAAATAATTGGGCTTCTAGGTGCTTTTTCTCGGTAATATCTGTGTCAACGGTGAGAATTGATTTGGGTTTTCCTTGTTCATCGCATACCAGAGTCCAACGACTAGCCACAAGGACTTCTTTGTTCATTTTAGTAAGTTTTGTTAATTCGCCCTGCCACTTCCCTTTACTAATAGCTTGCAATAGAGCCGCTTCAATTTCCGGTGAAGGTTCGTCATACAAAAGTTCGCTAGCATTTTTACCCCAAGCCTCTGTAGCTTGCCAACCGTAAAGTGTTTCTGCACCTTTATTCCAGAAGATAATTTGATTGTTTAAATCTCGGACGCAGATAGCATCTGTGGTGACATCTAGTAATGCTGCTTGTTCGCGAATTTTTTCTTGTGCCAATTTGCGGTCGCGTAGCGCAGCTTGTCGTTCGCTAATATCTATACTGGCGCATGTCACTCCAACAATTTCTTGGGTTTCATTCCGTAGTGGCTCGACAGTTAAATCGTAATATCGCGTTGTATCTTTGATGGTAATTGATACTTCTTCTCGCGTTCCGATGCCTGTAGTCAACACTCCACGTTTAATTGCAATTAGATGTTGAGCATCTTCTATTGGGACGATATCTAAGTCTTGCTTGCCCAATATTTTCTCAACTGTCAATCCAGATGGCGGATTGTAAACCCAGGTGTACCGCAAATCTCTATCCTGGTTATAGACAAAAATTGGAGAATTTTTCAGAGCAACCCGAAATCGCTCCTCACTCTGCCGCAGTGCGTTGTCTGCCTGCTGACGTTCGATGGCATAACGCATAGATCGCACCAGCAAGTCGCCAGTTACTTGCCCCTTCACTAAATAATCTTGCGCTCCTTTTTGCATTGCCCTAGTTGCCAGGGTTTCATCATTTATACCCGTCAGCACAATAATTGGAGTTGCTTTTGCCTGATTATGAGCCATGACAAAAGTTTGTAATCCCTGGCTATCTGGCAGCGAGAGGTCTAACAAAATTACATCAAAAATTTCGTTTGTTAAGTAGTTGAGTGCTTCATAAAGCCGTTCAACGGGCATCAACTCAACTATAACTGTGGTAACTTCTTTGAATAACTCTTGTAACAATAAGACATCACCAGGGTTGTCTTCTACTAACAAGACTTTAATAATATTTTTACCTGCCATTTCCACTACTCCGGTGGCAGTTTTACGATCGCAAACCAAAAATTTTCTATTGATTGGACAATTTTAACGAATTGATCGAAATCTACTGGCTTAGTTATATAACAGTTAGCAAAAAGGTTATAGGCTTTGAGGATATCTTCTTCAGCCTGGGAAGTAGTCAAAACTACTACAGGAATTCGTTTGAGGTTTTCATCTCCTTTTATTTCTGCTAATACCTCTCGTCCATCTTTTTTCGGAAGGTTAAAATCGAGCAGTACAATATCTGGATGAGGTAATTTAGCATATTTTCCCTGTTTTCGCAAGAATGCCATTGCCTCTACACCATCCTCGACTACGTTTAAATGAATTGAGATTTTACTATCTTCTAGGGCGATGCGTGTAAGTTGGACATCGCCAGGATTATCCTCTACTAACAAAACCTCAATAGGCATAATCGCTGTTATGGTGTTTACCATTGCTTACCTACTCTATCTGGAATTGTGAAGTAGAAAGTCGAGCCTTGACCCAGTTTCGACTCAACCCAAATCCGGCCACCGTGGCGTTCGATAATTTTCTTACAAATTGCCAGACCAATTCCAGTACCTAAATACTTGTCTCTACCGTGCAAGCGCTGAAAAATTATAAAAATACGTTCACTATATTCGGATTCCAAACCAATTCCATTATCACGCACCCAGAACAACCATTCATCCTCCGAGGGGGTAAAATTTAAATTTTTTCCATCTAATATATTTGTATCTCTCTTACTTACTCCAATGTGAATTAATGGCTGTTGACGATCGCAAAATTTGATCGCGTTAGCAATCAGGTTTTGAAATACTTGTGTTAATTGGGTAGGATCGGCTATTACTTCAGGTAGAATATCATAAGTGACAACTGCTTTACTATCTGCGATCGCCACTTGAAGATTAGCAAGCACCTGTTCTAAGACAACACTACAATCAACTGGCACAAAAGGCTGTCCACGGGTGCTGACGCGGGAATAGTTTAACAAATCGTTGATTAGGGTCTGCATCCGGCTGGCCCCATCTACTGCATAGGTGATAAACTGATCCGCATTGGCATCCAGTTGATTTTTGTATCTCCGCTCCAGCAATTGTAAATAACTAGTTACCATCCGCAATGGCTCTTGCAAATCATGGGAAGCTACGTAGGCAAACTGTTCTAATTCCGCATTAGAACGAGTAAGTTCCTGACTTTGCTGGGTTTCTTTTTCTAATAGTTTTGCCTGAGATAAAGCAATGCCAATTTGGTTCGCTAATTGCTGTAACAAATCCATTTCAAACTGATTCCACTGTCGAGGTGCGCTACACTGATGAGCTAGCAATAAGCCCCAAATATCCTCCCTGACAATAATCGGCACTACAAGGTTAGCCCTGACAGCAAACTGCTGAAGAAATTCTCGATGGCATGGTTGGATATGAGCAGATTCAATGTCTTCAAGGGCGCTTACTCTTCCCTGGCGATATCTTTCTATATAGTCTTCTTTGAAGCAGGGGTCAAAAAGATTTTTTCCTAGAATTACCGGCCAACCAGGCAGCACTGCCTCTTGTACCACTGTTCCCGAACCGTCAGGTTCCAGTCGAAAAATTAATACACGGTCAGCTTGTAGTAGTTTTTGTACCTCTGTGACAGTGGTTTGAAGAATTTCATCTATTTGTAAAGATTCTCGAATTTTCAGGGTGATTTCGGCAAATAGTTGCGATCGCAGATTTTGCCGCTTTAATTCTTCATTTGCCTGCTTGCGATCTGTGATATCAGTATAAGAACCAACCATCCGCACTATATCACCCAATGCGTCCCAAAGTGCCTGTCCTCGATCTAAAATCCATTTATAGCTGCCATCTTGGCACTGGACTCGATATTCACAGACGTAAAACGGTGTTTTCTTGGCAAAGTGGTCTTGGAAAGCCTGAAGTACCCAATCTCGCTCATCGGGATGGATTCGTTTTATCCATTCATCCCAATGGTTGGAAACTTCGTAGTCTTTATAGCCGAGCATTTCCTTCCATCGAGTTGAGAAGAACACTTCATTAGTCTTGAGGTTCCAATCCCAAATACCATCATTATTACCGTGTAATGCTAATTGCCAACGTTCTTCACTTTCTCGTAGTGCTGCTGCTGTTTTCCGTCGTTCAGTAACATCTTGAAAATAAACAGACAAGCCGTCTTTAGCTGGATAGGCATGAACTTTAAGCCACTGCTGCTGTGGCAGATACAACTCCTCAAATTCGACACTAACCTGTTCTAAGACTGCCCTGCGATATTCACAATCAAATGTTGTGCCGATAATTTCTGGAAACACCTCCCAGATATTTTTACCCAAAAGCTGATTGTGAGTTTTTTGCAACAGCCGTTCTGCTTGACCATTAATATAGGTGAATTGCCACTTTTGATCTAGGGCAAAAAAACCATCAGTGATACTTTCGAGAAGATTGGTGATGCGGGTTTTGGCGGCTTCAGATTGGGCGCGGGCTGCTTGCTCGTGTGCCACTAGTTTCTCAGTAACTTTAGATACCTCACTTACATGACGCCTGAGTTCGAGTTGGTCAATTACCAGGCGACTCAAACCCACAAATGCCTCCACTTGTTTTTGGCTTAGTTGTCGTGGAACTTGGTCAATCGCGCACAGAGTTCCCAACATATCTCCCTTCGGAGTAATTAAGGGTACACCTGCATAAAACCGTATATATGGATAGCCAGTTACTACCGGATTACTTGCCAACTTTTCATCAGCTAAGGTATCAGAAACCACTACAACATGACGCTGCTCTTGGCAAAGATAAGATAATCCAACACTCCGGGGCATTTCTGATACATCTAAACCTATTTTTGCCTTAAACCATTGACGGTTTTCATCAATAAAATTTACCAAGGATATGGGAGTGCCACAAATAAAGGCCGCTAACCGAGCAAGATTGTCATAAGCTTCTTCGGGTTCTGTGTCAAGAATTTGATACTGGCGGAGGGCTTCTAACCTCGCTATTTCTGTATCAATATGTCTAAATTTCATTAACTTTTTTTAAAAAAATCTAAATGTTATATCCAGTCAGCAACATGATTATCTCAAGAATAGCTTAAGTTTTTTTAATAATTCTTAATACTTTCCTCACCTTTGGCTGTTCAGGAAAGTTTGTTAAAAGCGATTCTTAAAGGATGTTTGAAAAGTATTTTTCGTAACATCTAAGCCTTAAAAGCCTAACTCTCCCAGCCCCCTTTGCCTACAAGATAATCGGCGTTTCAAAGTCTCGCTCCGTTTCAGGGAGAAATTTGAAGAGGGGTTTTAAGTATACTTTACAACTTTTTCAACAAGCTTTTATCAACCACTGCCTGTCTACGCCACAAATTTATTGCGTAGGCGTAGTCCGTCGTAGACATCGCCCTAATCCTAGTGTAGACAAGTTTAGGACTAATTGTATTTACTGTGCATGATTAGATTTAGTTATTAGACATAAGAGATTTAGTGAGTTTACCGGAGTAATTTACCAGTCGCACTAAACCATTCTAGGTCGATGCGATCGTCTTCTACTGTGTCGAAATTCTCAGGAAAACTGGCTTTTACATTAATGCGAAATTTATCTACATCAGCATTAATGCACAGCGGCTAATTGTGAGATATCGCTCTAGTATTTCCAATACATGGCTAAGGGTATCCTCAATTAGCTCAATCAGTCTACTCCGGATGTATAAATAAACTCTACTAGAAAGCAGCAAATGTATCAAATTTACAGACGAGAGCGAGTAGCCTGAAGTATATTTTTACTCCACTTTTTAAGTTATTAGTCTTTAAGTACGTATTTATACGGCTAAATAATCGCTCAATTTTTGAGTTGTGGTGATTTCGCTGAGGTTGAATTTTTGCTCAAGAATTACACTCTTGTTGCAGTAAATCTGCTTAATCCTATTTTATTATTTGCCGACAGGATAAGAAAGAAAACTTTTTTGACTATCTATATTTACTGAAACACTGTTGAATCCATTCATCAAATCAAATAAATCCAAAGACTAAGTATTAAATAATGGTTAATTTTCGACATTAGCCAATGCTCAATAGTTTGAATAGCCAAAAAAATTATTTTGAAACCATTGAAAAATTCAAATCGAAGAACTATCAATATCTCCCTAATGAGATTCAGAAAACATATCAAAATTCTTGGTATTTGTTTGTTATTTTCAACAATTTTATACAAAATTGTATTTATTAAATTATCTGCGATCGCTCTAAGCATAGACAGGAATAAGATTGATTTAATCGCTAATCATAACAAGTCATTAATAAATTCAGATCGAAAAATAAATAACTTGCGAAGCCAAGAACTCTTAAAACAGGCTTTAAGAAAGTCTAACTCTAACTTAGAGAAGCCAAAACAGTTACGCAAATTCACCATTGCTGATGTTATCCCGATTGAAGAATACAAAGAAAAGCCTCCCCAGCTACCTGAAGAAGATCGAGAAAGCCCTCAACCAAATACAATTTCACCATCAAATTCAAATCCGTTAAAACCATACACACCCCAGCAACAAATACTAATAGAAAAATTACGTCGAATAAAAAAACAACCACAAGCAATCCAAAAAACAATAATTCTTGATGCCCTAACATTTAGTGCCAATAAGTATCCTTGGATTGTTAATCCTACAGATAACCTTACTTTTTCTACAGAATTATTTAAGCCAAATAAAAATGAAAATTATATAGATACAGATATAAGAGTCAGATTTTCTGGAGAGAATCAAATTATTGATAAGTTTACTTATGCTAAATTTCCTAAGACTGACCAGTTTTACTGGGTTCTAGATCGCAATAGAATAGTAGTTGAAACGAAAGGCTCCCAAGTCGGTATCATCTTTCAAGGAAGACAAACTAATACTTATATCACCCAAAATGTTACCTCACAACAAGCATTTTGGGGATTGCAAACTCTGTTCGCTATACCTACAGATTTTCAGAATTTATTTGGAGACGTTGATACTCAGAATTTTTCCATAACCTCAATAGTTGGACAATTGGTAAATCTTGAAGGGATACCTGCTGGCAGAGTTACCATTAATAGTGGAATTGACTCAAACAATCCTAATGTCACAGTTTTAAGAAATCCTATTCTAGCTATTGGTAGTGGTTCTACTTTGAGTATTAATGGTGGACAAGCTTTATTTCAAGCTTTAGATGCTGCCAATGCCCCCAAAATTTTGCAAGGCTTTCCAACGACGAATATACAGCCTTTACTAGATGATGGAAATGTCAAACTCAAGATAGGCGAAATCATTCCTAATAGTGCCCTAGAAGCCACTGGTATCTCCTGGGGAAATATCTTGACAGGAGAAGGTTTTGGTTTTAATGCTCCTATCTCTTCCTTACCAGGTATTAAGGTTGCTCAACTTGGCAAATTTGATAACTATGATTTATTAAATGTAGCAGTCAATCCTTTTCTTTTTCAATCGGAGAAAGACTTTCATTATTTTAACTCTTTAATGTGGTTATCTTTAGGGAGAAGACAACCTGTATTTCAGACGCTATCTCAAACTCAAGAAAGTTCAGATTGGCATAGGCTATATGTTAGCTGTCCTCATAATCGCAGTTTAATTCAATACGATCCAGTTGCAGTCAAGGCTACTTATTCTAATATTTTTTCTGCTCCAGGATTATCTCTGACAGCTAAATTCAGCGATACTAGTCTTGATGCTATTCAATCAGTAAATTCTACATTAGGTTTGTTATTAGGTGAAGTTTTTGAAGCTATTCAAATTGATAATATTCAACAAGGTCTACAAGAAGCTAGACAAAAGTTTAAGGATGGAGAAGGCTTTACTTCTTTAAGTACAACTGCTACATCTGAACAAAGAAGACAAATTAATAACAGGCTGAATCGCACTTTATCTTATGCTAATGCATCTAGTGGACTAGAGCAGGTATCTGGAACTTATACATTTCCTAGTCAAGTCACTCCTCAGAACTCTAGTATTTTACAAATAAGAACGGGAAACCACAAACGAGCAGTTCAATTTCTTGGAAGAGATATTTCTATTTTAAAGGAAGGTAATACATTATTTTCTGATTTAAGGCTTTCTAATAAAACTTTTGGCCCTCTGACTTACATTGGTATTCCGATTCCTTTAACTGATACTTCTATTGATCCTATTAACCAATCATCTGCTGCCGAAGTAATTTTGACAAGTCCCCAAGGACAACAATTTGTACAAAAATTTAATTCCTCAGATTCGACAATAGTACCAATTCAAGCGCGAGCAGCCGATTTAGCATTCGATTATATGGAACTCACTAGAGTTGACAAAATTGGTGTTAGTTTTAATAGCTTTAATGGTTATCTTTCATTGCCGACAGTTGAATTATTAGCAGCAGGTTCTTCTGGAAATTTTAATTATAGTGCTAATGTAGGAACATGGTTTAATATAGATGCTAACTCAGCCCCAGGCGTTTCTAATAATAATTTAGGAATAGAAGAACCAACATTAGGTTTCTATACTAATATACTTCTTAACTATATTAAAACTGATGTGCGGTTAAATTCAGCCAAAAGGCCTGTAGCTATTAACACTCACGTACCATACTTGAGAGTTGATTGGAATAGTGCTTCTAATAAAAATAATCCTTTTTCTACTTATTTAAGTTATTTATATCAGCATCAAGAAAGGAATTTTGGTTTTTCTTTAGCTCCTGGCATTGCTTATGTTGAGAATAATAGCAATGGTGAATTTCTAGGTCTTTTTAATGGAGAATTTAGTACTAGTCATGGTTTGAACCTCAAGACAAATTTGGAGATGGGTAAAGAGTTTTTCTTTCAATTTCAGGGGTTACACAAAATTAGCAAAAATCTTTATGCTGGCGTTTATTTTAAAAATTATGCTATTAATAATGTAGGTTTGAGTAGCCGAGTTTCTGGCTTCAATTATGGAGTTATTCTAAGACATAATTTTCCAGATAATAGTATGTTTATAGAAACTCAAATTGGTACAGGCGAGAATGGATTTGACCTACAGCTTCAAGGTGGTTATCGATTTTGATAGCATCGTAAAATATCCCCGACTTCTTTGATAAGTCGGGGATATAAGGTTTTTAAAAGGTTTTTAATTTGTCAATTATGTTTAATCTAAACCACCTAAGCCATTATTACCACCGACTGCTCGGATTACAGTTGTTAAATCTTCAACAGAAGTAGTATTTTTTAATAAGTTTGCTGTTGTATCAATAAATGGGTTTGGGTTAGAGAGTATAGTAGTTTGAACTAATCCTGGGCTTATAGTCAGACTAGTTATCGTTTCCTCATTTCCACCTGCGATACCTCCATAAGTAGGAGAAATTGTTACACCTCCGTTAAAGTAAGAGCCAGAAGGTAAAGTTACCTCGCCACTGACACTGAGAAAAGTGCCAGAAGGTCTAATAAGAGTAACAGCACCACTAGCAGTAGCTTGTTGTGCGTTTGCTGGTGCGGCTAAAAAGTTTCCTACACTTATTAAGCCTAATAGACAGATACTTCCTCGAAGACTTATAGGTAATTTTTGGGATAAGCTATTCATGTTTTATGAACTCCTCATGTTCTTCGCCTTAGCTTGTTTCCAGATTTTGCTTGATAGTGCAAAATTAACCTCGACTAGCAAAAGTAGAGGCAGAACCTTTTGTTATTGGGCTTTTATTCTTTCAGTGTATAAAAATATAAAACCTTTGTTGGGAGCGTTTTGTGAAAAATGGACATTTTGAGGCTTCGTATTTTTACGCAAGCTCTCTATTCAATATTTAGTGAGAGTTTCAGGGTTTATATTGATATCAATAAAGCTATGTAAAGGATTGATGAGGAGTTAGATGGCAATTCAATAAAGGACTAAAATCCTAGTTTTCAGTAGGGGCAATTCATGAATTGCCTTTACTGAGTTTAAACGTAAAACCTTTTAAAACCTCGCTTTCAGTCTCTAGCTGGAAATGCTTGTCATTGCGGCTCTACCTCAATACTTGAGGTGGACAAAATATGCCTTTCCAGTCAAGAGACTAGGAACAAGATAATGTCTCAAAGCATTCTTGCTTACCAGCCTTCACGTTTAGTTAACACCAATGACTCTAGCTATGCCTCTCTACGAAAGACCCATATAACAAAATTCCCGACTTTTTCAAAAAGTCGGGAATCTGAGCCACAAAATAAATATAGGGAACAGATATAGCATTGCTATTTCTCCTCCCTATGATCTATTAATTTATTCAACTGTTCTGTCAGTTGTTAAAATTTTTGTAAGTACTTACGAAGCAAAAATTCAATCTACTCTAAACCGCCACCAACACCAGCTGCTCTGACAAGGGTTGCTAAATCTTCAACAGTTGTAGGAGCATTGGCTGCAATAGCTGCTGCAATAGCTGCTGAAATTGTGGTGGGAGGTGTGACTGAAGATGCCGCACTAGTTGGAGTTAATGTGAGACCTGTGACAACTTCTTGGTTTGTACCTGGAGCAGAATTACCATTAACGACAACATCTAGTGCGGTAAAGTCTGTACCTGGAGCTGCAACCAACTCACCACTGACGCTGAGAGAAGCACCTGATGGTCTAACTATTGTAACTGCACCACGAGCAGAAGCTTGTCCTGCACTTGCTGGTGCAGCCAGGATATTACCAACACCAACCAAACCTAGCAGACAAATGCTTCCTTTAACGATCGCAGAAATTTTCATGATTAACAAACTCCCCGTGTTGTTTTTCTTTACGTTATCAATATAACCATTGCCTGCCAGAAATATCTCAGAGATTATACTGAAATTTTTTAAAATTTTAGAGGTCACAAATTAAAAAAACTAATAGATGGAAGTATTGGTGTAGCTCTGAATAAAAGCTTCAAATACCTTATAGAAATAGAGTTGCAGTCAGGCTTATGCATAATAAATGCCTGTATAAAAGTTGTAGTAATGATTACCAAATTTGGTATGTTGGAAAGCCAAATCCATCAAGGATTGGAGGTAAGCCTTTAGACTGCTTACAACACTCCAATACTCTGTAAATACTGCTTAATAATTCGTTAAAACTTGTCAGATATGGCTATGTCATATCTTTGCTAAATCTTAAGTGCATCTTTATAGGTAATATGCTGTGGGCAACGATTTGAATCCCAGTCCGATCGCAGTTATTGTATGGATGCAATATTTTCAAAGGGCAGATAACTATACGCCAACACCATATTCCATAAAATTGAAAACGGCTATAAAATCTAGTTATAGGTTAGGTGGTTAGGGTGGTTATCTGGAAGATAGCCAAGGCGATGTCTACGACGGGCTATGCCTACGCGCAAAACACCCAAAAATTTCTTAGGAATGTTGGCTTTCGTGCCTACACAAGTTAATTTTTGAGTCTTTGACTACAGTTATTTAAATACCAATAGATTTTTGAAAGTTATGATGTCTGTCCTTTCCCAGTAGCGAGGTAGATCGTAAGCGCAGCAAAAAATTGCCTTAGCGTTACCCTCAAGCACCATTTAACTTACTATATTTATTGTCCCCCAGTTGAATGGGCTACATCTGACTGCCTTTAGGTCATTATGGCAAAATCTAAAAAAAGCGCTACTCCCATCAATCTCAGCGATCCACAATATTATCTTAACCGAGAGTTAAGCTGGTTAGAATTTAATGCCAGGGTATTACATGAAGCCTGTGACGATCGCACCCCACTTCTGGAACGTCTTAAGTTTTTGGGAATATTTAACTCTAATTTAGATGAGTTTTTTATGGTGCGCGTTGCTGGCTTAAAGCAACAAGTAGAGGCAAAAGTTAGCCTGTTAACTCCTGATGGTCGCACACCACAACAACAGCTAGACGATATTAGGTCTGCCCTCACTCCCCATGTCAACAAACAGCACCAACATTTTGAGGAAGTGCTTCGTCCTTTACTAGTAAATCATGGCATTCATATTCTGAATTACATAGATTTAAATCAAAAGCAGCGGACTCATCTCAACAGCTATTTTGAGGAACAAATCTTTCCAGTTTTGACTCCTCTGGCTGTCGATCCTAGTCATCCCTTTCCTTTTATTTCTAATCTCAGTCTGAATCTGGCTGTTGTCGTCAAGAACCCAGACACCGAAGAAGAATTTTTTGCCAGAATCAAAGTCCCTAGTGTTCTCCCACGATTTTTACCGATACCGCCTGAGTTGGGAGATCAGAATAGCGAAAAACCTGCCCATTGGACTGGAGTACCTTTAGAACAGGCGATCGCTCATAACTTGGAATCTCTATTTCCGGGGATGAACATTCAAGAATATCATCCGTTCCGCATTACCCGTGATGCCGATTTAGTCTTAGAAGAAGATGAAGCAGATGATTTGTTGTTAGCGATTGAACAGGAATTGCGAAAGCGGCGTTTGGGTGGAAGTCCAGTCCGGCTAGAAATTCAATCCCAGACTCCAGAAATAGTGCGATCGCGATTATTACATGATTTGGAATTAGCAGAAAGTGATGTTTACGAGGTAGATGGTCTTTTGGGACTGCGGGATTTAATGTACTTTATGTCCTTACCATTGCCGGAACTCAAAGATCCACCACGCCAATCTGTTGTACCGTTACGCCTGCAAAGGCTGAGAGAACCGAGTTTAAACCCAGATGCGCTGGAGACAGACGAAGGAAAAGACTTTTTTGCTGTAATTCAAGAAAAGGATTTACTAGTACACCATCCCTATCAATCCTTTTCGGCTACAGTTGTGCGCTTTATTACCTATGCTGCCTACGATCCGAATGTCTTAGCCATCAAGATGACCCTTTACCGGACTTCTGGTGACTCGCCCATCGTCAACGCCTTAATTGCCGCTGCTGAAAATGGCAAGCAGGTATCTGTGCTGGTGGAATTAAAGGCGCGATTTGATGAGGAGAATAATATTTACTGGGCAAAACGCCTAGAAAGAGTTGGAGTTCATGTTGTCTATGGTTTAGTCGGGCTAAAAACCCATAGTAAAACCGTCATGGTGGTACGGCGCGAAAAAGACCGGATACGTCGCTACGTACATATTGGGACTGGTAACTATAACCCTAAAACAGCACGACTCTATACAGATTTAGGATTGTTTAGTTGCCGTGAAGAATTGGGTGCTGACATTACAGATTTATTTAATTTCTTAACTGGGTATTCCCTGCAAAAATCTTATCGAGAAGTGCTGGTTGCGCCTGTGAATATGCGCGATCGCTTTTTGGCATTAATTCACCGCGAAATCGAAAATGTTCAAAATGGATTTTCTGGACGGATTGTCGCCAAAATGAATTCCCTAGTCGATCCAGAAATTATTGCCACTTTATATGAAGCTTCCCGCGCCGGAGTGCAAATCGACTTAATTGTTAGGGGTGTTTGTTGTTTACGCCCAGGAATCAAAGACATTAGTGAAAATATTCGCATCATCAGTATTGTTGGTCGCTTTTTAGAGCACTCTCGGATTTATTATTTTCATAACAATACACAGGAGGAAATCTATATTGGCAGTGCTGACTGGATGCGCCGCAACCTGGATCGCCGAGTCGAAGTAATTACCCCAGTAAAAGATCCAGATATTGCTAAAGATTTGCAAGAAATTATGGGAATTATGCTCGCAGATAATCGCCAAGCTTGGGAATTACAAGCTGATGGTACTTACATTCAACGGCGTCCTTATGATGATTCTCCAGAAGCTAATTCACAAAAAATTCTCATGAACATGGCATTACGCTCAACTGGTGTAGTCCCAACCTGATTGATAAAAAAATAAGTTACTTATACCTTGACAACTAGCTCAAATTAGTTTTTTTTTGGAAAAATTGAATTTTTTGAGCAGTTGTCTAAGTTGTTTACATAGCTTCACACAAGTTATTCAACCATAGGATAGAGTCAGTGCTGGCACTTGTTCTCATAAACTGGAGGGGTTACTCTGAATAAATTTGTTTTTCCCGTCAATGTTAATGTTATCCTGCGAGCTCTCTACCTTGCGTGTTTTAGTAGTTGATGACCACGAACTGACTCGTTTAACGTTACAATTGGTTTTTTCTTGCCAGGAAAATATTCAAGTAGTAGGTTTAGCCAGTAATGGTGAAGAAGCTATAGAAATGGTTAAACGTTGCCATCCTGACGTAATTGTTCTAGATTTACAGATGCCAGTCATGGATGGCTGGAGTGCGTCCAGTCACATTAAAGCTATATCTCCGAATACCCAGATACTTGCTTACTCCTCAGTGGAAGACGTAAATTTTCATGGGCAAAAGGCAATGTCTAGCTTTGATAACGTTTGCAAGAAAGATGTACCTACAAGCGAACTTATTGCCTTGGTTAGGCAGCTAGGTCAGCGTGCAGGAGATGGTTCAGTGGCAGGATAAATAATCCAGTGATTATTGCTTCGCCAACTCAAGCTTAGTTCAATTTTGGGGATTTGAAGACATGATACTACTGAAGAACGTCGGTCTAGCCGGAAGTTGAGGTTAAACCGACGTAAATTTTAATAATTTTTACTCTGCCGGAATGGTGCGTGTAAATTCATCAATTAATTCATCCAGTTCTTCCAAAGCCTGATTTACATCTATTCTCAAAGTTCCCAGGTTTGGTTGCTCCAGTAAGCTTAATAGGTAATCGCGTTTATTTTGAACTGCGACAATTCGTTCTTTTATAGTCTGTATATCCATTATTTTTTTCCTATCTTTAGCTACCTTTAAATTTAAAGTTAACGCAAAATCTAATATTCTGGGACACTATACACCCTTAGTAGTCAACTTAGTGCCACTTGCCTTCCCTGCGTGATGCTGTGCGAATATGGACTAAGGATAAATTGAGTGTTTGAAAACCACAAAGACAAAGGTGGATAAAGTCTCGTTGAAACGAAGCCAGTGTTTTGAGCGACAATGCCTGACTTATTCGCTCTTGGTGTGTTCCCTTCCCACTCTTGAGCAACTGGCGTGCGGTTTCTAACCATCTTAATATGGCAATTTAGGGTTAGTTGAACACTAGCACCTGGGGACAATGTTCTTTCCTAATTTGTTGCTCATAGCCGATGATAATAAAACTAAGGTATTCAGACTTTATCCTAATTTAAGCTCATGCTACGCCAAATCTCTTTGGGAACACTCGGTCTAACTATCGGCGGCATATTAACCATCATTGGCTTTGTCGCCTATGCTGATAATAATGCCACACTCAATCTTGTCGGATTTTTTTACGGGATTCCTCTACTATTGGGAGGACTGGCACTAAAAGCGAATGAACTTAAGCCAGTACCATTTACCCAAACTACGTCACCATCAGCATTGAGACTGCGCCAGCAGCAAGCAACTGATACGCAAAATAAAATTCGCAAAGACATCACCCGATATTGCTACGGTCAAGATGCTCATCTAGATACAACACTTTCTTTTCTGGGTTTGAGTCCCACTGACCAGGAGCGGCCAACAGTGACAGGGATACGAGAAACGGAAGTTAATGGGAGCTATGCCCTAATTTTAGAATTTGATTCACCGCTAATACCGATTGATGTGTGGCAAAAAAAGCATGAAAAAATGACCAATTATTTTGGCCCTGGTTTGGAAATTCAAATAACGCAGCCATCTGAAAATACAATTGAGCTAGCGCTAATCAATACTCAAAAAGAATCACTAGTCAGTAGTCAATAGTCAAGAGCAAAAATTATCGTTACCCAAATTTCATACCTTTATGACTTGTTGTTACCCATATTTTTGCAACAGTCAAAATAATTAATAGTTCATAATTATAATTAGTGGTATCTGTAGGCTCCATGCTCTTATTAACCACGAAATTTTTGATGAGCAGTATGGATTGGTGTACAGTGTCTTGAACTATGAATTATGAATTATGAATTAGTAATTATTCTTTTTGGAGAATTCCTTTAACCAAGATTTAACTCCCCAACTTTTTCAAAAAGTCGGGGAGGTAGTCAGAAATTTTTTATTAAGATATTTTTTGGGATTCTCTTAAACATTTACATTTACCAAAAAGTTACTTTTCTAAACGAACTGCGTACCACTGTAAATATTTTCCAGGGCCAATGTCTAATTCGCAACTAGTGTCAATTAAATATTGGGCTTGAGTTTCCACAGTATTAAACTTTTGCAAGTCAGGCGGTAAATCTTGAATTATAAGTTGTTGAAGAGTTATTTTGAGCTTTTCTAATAGCTCTGATGATGTCATAAATTGTTCTGGTTGATTTGTTTCTAGAACAACAAAATTATCCTGCTGGTACATTAATGAGTCTGGCATTTTAAAGATTTAGCGAATGTCAATAGGTTTGAATGGTTTTTGGAAGAACTTTTGCTTGTTTGTGTAGTCAACTTTAATTTTGGACGGTTTGTGGCTAGAACGAAAGGGTTATGAAGTCACTTGAAAATAAAGTTTTGCACTAAGTTTTCTCTCAATCTTATGTAATTATACTAAACCTCAGCAAACCTTGTCGGATAGACTAAATAAATTTCAGTCAGGTGATATTAGTATTTAGTATTAGCTATCTTGTAAGGGGACTTTAGCGATTGCTTTTCCTTGTCTCACTGGGTTTATAAACTAACTACATAACTAAATAATTAGGGTGTGTATTTGTAATTCTCAAAAAAATTGTAATTTGACTTTAACAATAGGGAAATATAAAAGTAACATTTTCTCCCATAACCATCGCTGAACAAAAAGGCAGCAATTGCCTTCGCGTTCAAATTACAGATTGTCTATGCAACTTATTTATCTACCGCTTGCTTGGCCCGACAACATTGGGCAGTCCATTGTCAAAAAACAGTTGATTGTGAAGCCAGACACGCCTTTGCCGCAAATCCTGGCATTGATGAAAATAGCGATCGCCCCCATGCAATTGAGTTGCACAGCCTTTTTCAGGATAATCCCGCAAGTGGAAGGCAACTCATGTCAGGCATAAGCCCATTTTCTGTTTCTAAGCAACCACCACTGATTCTAGTGGCTGATGATGACAAGACCATCCGGGTATTGTTGCGTAAAGCAATGGAACAAGAAGGTTATCGAGTAGTCGAGGTCAATGATGGTAAGCAATGTTTAGATGCTTACGAGACTATCAAACCCGATATAGTTTTGCTAGATGCTGTAATGCCTGTGATGGATGGCTTTACCTGCTGTAAGCACTTGCTCCAGATTGCTAGGAATAATTTAATCTCAGCCCTTGCCACCTTTGATACTGACTCGACTCTTAACAATACGGTCATGTCCAAGATATGGGAGCGCACTCCCATCTTGATGATCACATGCTTGGACGATGAGGAATCTGTAAACCGTGCTTTTGAAGCGGGAGCGACTGATTATGTCACTAAGCCAATTCACTGGCCTGTATTACGCCAGCGGTTGCGTCGACTGCTACAGCAAGCACAAGTATACAAACAGTTAGAGGCGGCAAACGAAGCTTTGCATCACCTTGCCAATGTAGATGGCTTAACTGAGTTAGCTAATCGTCGCCGCTTTGACGATTATCTCAATACTCAATGGATTAATCTCGCACAAGAGGGATTTCCTTTGTCAATGATTTTGTGTGATATCGACTTTTTTAAATTTTATAATGATAAATACGGCCATCCGGCAGGGGATGTATGTTTACAAAAGGTGGGTGCTGTCTTAAGCCTTAAGGCACAAAAACATCGGGATTTAGTAGCGCGTTATGGTGGAGAAGAATTTGCTGTGATTATGCCATACACTCCTGCATCTGGCGCACTTCATGTCGCCACCGCAATTAGAGCGGGAATCAAAGATTTGCAAATTGTTCATGACGGTTCTGCGGTGAGTCAGCACGTCACTCTCAGTATGGGTGTGGCAACTGTTGTCCCGACTTGGGAATCTTCACCTTCAGAGTTGATCGTGCTGGCAGATAAAGCACTTTATCAAGCAAAGGCCGGGGGACGCGATCGCTTTGTCTCAACTTCTTAATTGTCATTTGTCATTTGTCATTAGTCATTGGTCATTGGTCATTTGTCAATATCCTTACCTAAGAAGGATAAACTGGCAGTGTGAAGTGAAACCATGCTCCGTTATTGGGGGCAGAATCCACCCAAATTTGGCCATAGTGTGCCAGAACGATGCGTTGGCATAGACAAAGACCAATGCCGTAACCTTCTGTACCTTCATCCCGTTGCAGGCGGAAGTGGTTTTCAAAGATGCGATCGCGATTCTCCACAGGAATACCAGGCCCAGTATCGCCAATACTAAACTGAACTTTTTGGGTAGTGCGGTGTAATCCGGCGATGCTAATTTTGCCACCTTCTGGGGTGTATTTGATGGCATTATCTAACAGATTCACTAGCACTTGCCGGATGCGTTCTGGGTCAGCATATACATAAGGTAAGTCATTGGGAATATCTGTTTCGACCTCTTGGGATTTAGCGGTGTAGCGATCGCACAATTCTTCTAGTACATCTAAGCACAGTTTACCTAGTTGTAATTTTTGTGGTAAAATTGGAAACTCAGTATCTTTGCCTCGACCTACCTGCAAAAGGTCGGCAATCATCCGATCGATGATCTTAGTTTGATTACGGGCTTGTTTTAATAGATGCGCCGTTAAGGATGGTTTAAGGCGCTGAAATTGGCCTGTTTCTAAATTGTAGTTAGATTGGAGAGTTTCGATGGCGATCGCGGCGGCAGTTAGGGGATTGCGGAGATCGTGTGCCAGCATCGAAATCACCCGATCTTTAAACTGTAGCTGCTCTTGGAGGTTATCTTTTTCCTGTTTTAAGCGAAAAATTTCGTCTGAGAGTCGGATCAGTTCGGCAGAAACAGCAACTGAACGGATAGTCGATTTGGGTAATGTCACCCTAGCATTATCGTCTATCCGTTCTTGTAAGTCTTCCTGTAATTTCAAATAGGCGTCTACAGCGGCTTGCCAGCGAGGCCACCAGTTTTTCAATTGCGCTATGATATTACTTCCAGCCAAAACCTGCCGTGGTTCCGGGTGAATTTTAATTAAAGCTGGCGTTGCTACCAATTTAAAGTGTTCTGCTAAGTAAGGTTGTTGACCAACATCAATAGTTTGAAGTTCAAAACTATACTCAACCTGCAACTCTTTTAAGTAAGCACGTATTCGCTGCACCTGTTGACGGGACTTGGGACGTCCATCGACAAACAGTAACAGCTGGAGTGGAGCCTCAGAATAAATAGGCTGATCCTGGGAAACTTGCATGTAATCGTGTTTCAGCACTGGTAACAACCCGGTGACGCTTTACAGAAAGTAAAAAGGACTGACGGTTGTCGATGGTCGTTGTTTTTTCTTCTTAATATCTATTTTAGATTTTCATACTCCTATCCGATCTGCGTTTTTGACATCAAACGTGTCTTTTTCTGCCTTTTGCTGCCTTTTGGTGAACTTCATCTCCAATAAACACTCAAGCCTCTTGAATATAAGTCTTAATTTGCCCTGAATCAAAAATTTTCGCCAGAGCCAGCAGGTGAAAGGTTTAATACTATCTCAAATCGGCTAGTCCAGCACCATGTCAATTTGAATACTCGCTTTGAGCAAACGATCGCCCAAGAAAACACAGATGCTAATTGTATCTAATCTATCAGGAAGGTGTTAACTGTTCAGACCAAGTTTGTAGAGGTTTTTTCAACCGCCAGTGCATTTGATGAAGTGTCTTTTTCGCCTCAAGCCAATCATTAACTAGGATTGGGAAAAACAGCCAAAGCCAACTATGTACTATTTCTATAACTTGCGAAGCGCACCTTCCAGCTTTCCTAAAAGAACCACAGCCCTATCCAAGAATAACAGGGGATGGGTTGATTGAGGGAAAGTTTTGGATAACATAGAGGCGATGCCTACGGCGGTAAACTACGCACTTTTAGAGAAAGCACTCACTGCTTTCGAGGCTGTCAAGTAATTCTTGACTACAGCACAAGTAGCATTTTCTCCAGAAAATCAATTTAGAGATACTAAAGAAACTGCTGCGACACTTGACTGCTTTACCTAATTACCCCAATCGTCAAGAATAACGAACTTACGCTAAGTTACTGGAATTATTTAACACTGGCATTTTTCAGCTATTGCCTGACTCACATTGCCATCGTCAGATGAATAATTTTCAGAATCGATTGTCAGCCAGTGTTAGTGAACTCGATCTATTCCCCTCTTTGGGTGAGGCTAAAGGGAGCTTTATTCCAAGTCTATCACTTCAGTTGCTTGGCGTAGGCATCGCGTTACAACTAGTGCATATGGAAGTAGATTCAAGCTTTTGCTAGCTAAACTGTTTTTTGAGCAGTTATCTACTCTACAACTTGGATATTTAGATAACTCTCTAAAAGATTGGTTCACAATCTAGTATCGCTCGGTTTGTAGTTGGTGACTCTTATCTAAATACTAAAATCCTGACTAAGAACTCTGAAATTATAAAACTCTTATCTAGCAATGATTTCAGGTTTATTTATATTTTTTCCCAAAAATGTTAGTTTTCCAGAATTTTAGGGAACTCTATAAATAAGCATAGGAATTATCAAAACCTAATGGCTGTAAAACGAAGACAATACGGTAGCTTTTGCTACCGTTTACTCATTTTTAGAGACATCATCACCAAAATAGACATTTAGGAAGAAGACGTAGTGAGTCGGTAGTGTTTTTGGGTGATATAGAGAGTCAGAGGAGAGCAGGGGAATAAAGGAGGATAACCATGTCCCATGCCTCATTCCCATTTAATGGACAGTCTGCGCTAGGGTAGGAATTGAAACTCAATTTGTGATTTCCTGTGCTTCCCTGTAAACGTCCAGCAGTATTTCTAATAATTTGGGCTGTTATACTCACTTCGTTAACAGCCTGTGCTAATAGTCCTGTTGCCAAAAACCTTGAGGAATCTTTGGCGGCAGATCCAAAACTGCAAAGCAATCCAGTTGTCTTTGGAGAATCTCAGAGTAACCAACCGCAAGCACAGCAAAATGAATCAACTGTTCAGTTACCAGCTGATTTTCCTAAAGATATTCCACTATATTCCAATGCCAAGCTACAGGAAGTTACACCTGCTAGCGGCTCAGAAAACAAAATCTCAACTCGTTGGTTAAGTTCTGACCCCAGTAATTTTATTGCTAGTTTTTATCGCAGCCAGTTTCAAACAAATAACTGGCAGATTTTACAACAGCCGACAGATGATACAGGAAACACTTTTGAGGCGCGTCGCAGCGATTTGCTGTTAAAGGTTTCCATTCAGCCCAAATCAGTTACTAACGCCACACCCAATCAACCCCAAACAGCCACTGAATTACTGATTGATTACGTACCGAATAGTACTGCAACAGCACAACCTACTTCAACTACAAATCCTAACGAAACTGCTAACGCCGTTCCTCAACCGGGAAATTCACAGTTCATTGGCCCAATACTACCGACAAACTCGGCAGCACAGCCACCAAGTACAGCTAATAACCAAACAATCCCTACAGCCACCTCTAAATCTCAGGTATTCAACGATCTGAATAAGGCACCACAAGAATGGCAGCAACATATCCAGGACTTGGCTGCATTAGGTGTTTTATCTATAGAAACAAAGACAACTAAGAGCAACTCTACTACCACAACTAATCAGTTTGAACCCAGTAAAATCGTTACACATCGAGAATATGCCCGTTGGCTAATTGCTGCTAACAATGCTGTATATGCCAACAATCCAGCTAAACAGATTCGCTTGGCATCAGAAAGTACTCAACCAGCTTTTAGTGATGTGTCAGCAAAAGACCCTGATTTCCCCGCAATTCAGGGATTAGCCGAAGCTGGGTTAATTCCTAGTCCTTTGTCTGGAGATTCTACAGCAGTTTTATTTCGTCCTGATGCACCCCTAACGCGGGAACAGTTGCTGTTGTGGAAATTACCCTTAGATACTCGCCAAGCTTTACCCTCTGCTAACTTAGATGCGGTTAAACAAACCTGGGGTTTCCAAGACGTAGCGAAAATTGATCCGAAGGCTTTAAGAGCAGTGTTGGCTGATTATCAGAATGGCGAACAATCGAATATTCGCCGGGTGTTTGGTTATACGACTCTGTTTCAACCCAAAAAACCAGTAACTCGTGCTGAGGCTGCTACGGCTTTGTGGTATTTCGGCAGTCAAGGTGAGGGTGTATCGGCTACTGAGGCTTTGAAATTAAAGCAAAGTTAAAGCTATGAAGAGGAAGGGTTGCACCATTCTGTCGCAGTTAGTCGAGCGCAAGCATAAAAGTGTGCAATTCCCACGCCATAACATATAAATTTGACCATTTTTTTCTAATAGACCTGTTTTTCATCAAGAAAATGTAAATCTAAGTATTTTCAGCGTTTTTACCCGTGTTTGATGAAATTTTGAGGCATAGTTAAGTAAAATAACGTAAATTAACTTAATAGACGTACTTAGTAAAGACAAGTTGTCAGACTTTCGCCTTTTGATTGCTTTTAAACAAACTAAAAAATAATCCAGGTAAAACAAATATGAAAAAACAAGCTGTAGCAGCAGGATTTGTTTTCTTATCTTTCATGTTGCCGCTCAGAGTAAGTGCTGCGAGTTTTGACAAATTTTATGTATTTGGCGACAGCCTTTCTGATACTGGCAATGTTTTCGCTGCTACTAATGGTTTAGTCGCTCCAACAACAGCCATTCCCCAAAATCCACCGTACTTTCAAGGGCGTTTTTCCAACGATCGAGTGTGGGTAGACTACCTTGGAGATCGGCTAGGATTAAAACCCTCTCCATACATTACTTTAAATCCTACTATTCCCAACCAAGGTATTAACTTTGCTGTGGGTGGTGCTAGTTCTGGTCAAGGCAATGCTGTTGTTCCTAATGCACCGTTACCGGGAGTATTAGAGCAAGTCGCCTTGTTGACGCAACCTATTATACAAGCCAATCAGAAGCTCGATCCAAATGCCCTTTATGCTGTATGGGGAGGTGCAAATGATTATGTGTTTGGTCAAGCTACGAATGCAAAGCAAACAGTCCAGAATTTATCAAACGCAGTAGGGTTACTTGCCTCATCCGGTGCAAAAAATATTTTAGTCTTTAACTTGCCTGATTTAGGCAAGATTCCTTTTGCATCCGCTACAGGTCTCTCTAGCAACTTGACTGCCTTAACAAATGACCATAACACGAGATTAGCAGAGGAACTAGACAAATTTACTAAAAACTCTGACTTGAATCTGATCTCTGTGGATGTGTTTTCCCTATTTAATCAAGTACAAGCAAATCCAGGGAAGTTTGGGTTTAAAGATGTGACTAACCCTTGTGTAGTAGGGAATTTCCAGACAATCATCAGTGTATGTTCTCAACCAAACGATTATTTGTTCTTTGACTCTGTACATCCAACAACAGGTGCTCATAAGTTAGTAGCAGACGCTGCACTGGCGGCGATTGAGGCGAAGTCTGTTCCTGAACCTGCGATAAACTTGGGAATTTTAGCTCTTGGTGCTTTTGGTGCAGTAGGAATGCTGAAGCGTCACCAAAAAAGGTCAGCCTTTGGATCGGTAGGTCGGGTTGTTGATGCACAATTGTCTCATACAACAGTAGAAAACTAAACTAACTGTATTGATGTGGGATTACGATCGCTTATTTGAAATTATTGAAGAATTAGTTATGCACCACTCTCCTAGTGGTGTAGAAGCTGAGATTAACCAGTTGTTGATGCAACGATTTACAGCGCTGGGTGTAGAAGTCTGGCGCGATCGCGCCGATAATATTATTGCCAAGATTCCAGGTAAAATTCCAGATCGAGCAATTGCTATCACAGCACACAAAGACGAAATTGGCGCAATTGTCAAGAGTCTTGGTGATGAAGGTCGTGTCAAAGTCAGCAAACTCGGCGGTTCTTTCCCGTGGGTTTATGGCGAAGGCGTTGTCGATTTATTGGGAGATAACGAAACCATCAACGGTATTCTCAGCTTTGGTTCCCGCCACGTTTCCCACGAATCGCCCCAAAAAGTCCAGCAGGAAGATACTACTGTTAAGTGGGAGAATGCTTGGATTGAAACGAAGCTGACATCTGCTGAATTAGAAGCAGCTGGTATTCGACCTGGAACTAGAATGGTAATCGGCAAACATCGCAAGCGTCCAATTCGGTTAAAGGATCATATTGCTGGTTACACTTTGGATAACAAAGCTTCTGTGGCGATTTTGTTAGCTTTGGCTGAAAACCTGAAACAGCCAGTAGTTGATGTTTATTTAGTAGCTTCAGCAAAAGAAGAAGTAGGAGCAATTGGGGCGCTATTTTTCACGCAAAATCAACGTTTGGATGCCTTGATTGCTTTAGAAATTTGTCCATTATCTGAGGAATATCCTGTTAAAGATGGGGAAAGTCCTGTACTTTTATCTCAAGATGCCTATGGAATATATGATGAGGGACTAAATGGCCAATTGCGTCATAGTGCCAAGCAACTCGATATGCCGATACAATTTACAACTCTGAGTGGATTTGGCAGTGATGCTTCAATTGCGATGAAATTTGGTCATGTTGGGCGTGCTGCGTGTTTGGCATTTCCTACCCAAAATACACATGGATATGAAATTGCTCATTTAGGAGCGATCGCTAATTGTATCGATTTGCTAAAAGCTTTCTGCGAAACTGAGTTTGAGTGATATTTAGGGCTTTGATTTGAAGGAGCGATCGCACAGCAAGATTATTCTTACTATTGATGTGGCGTGAGTCGGATAACTTGCTCTAATGCTTACTTCTATTTATTTCTCTTTGGTTTCGGTTGAGTAACCCACCACGCCACTATACCAAAGATAACGGTAGCTAAAACACTCCAAAGTAAAGATGACACCAAGGGGTGAACTGGATACTTGAAATTTATCTGTGGTGCAAAGGGTTTATCTATATGTTGGGTGACGACACCAGAAACTATTGCACCGCCACCAAAGGCTACACCTAGTACTTGGATGGTGCGTTCTAAAGAGCGATCGCGTTTGGCTTGTTCTAACTCTACTATGCCGCGAATAGTGCCAATCATCTGGTCAAAGAGGTTTTGACCGGGGGTAAGATAAGCTAAGTTTGTGTTAATTTGTTCGACAAAGGTATCTTCAGCTAGTTCTATGAAGTTGGACAAAAATTCTAAATTATCTGAGTCAATGCCTATTTTATTTAGCTTGTCAAGATATAAACGATAGTTCTTACTATTAGTTTGAATTGTGGTTTTGTGCAGTTCTAAATCTCTTAAATAATCAACATAATTAAAAGAAATTTCTGGTATTTCCTGAAGCCATTGATTGAAATTATCAAATTTTGAATCTATAAAGTTATTTTTTTGCTCTTTAAATTCTTGTTTATACTTTTCCAGCTTATAATAAGCCGATCTAGCTTGTTCATAACACCATATAGCTTGAGAACGAGCATAAAGAATTTTACTGCGACAAAGAAGAAGGTCAATTAAAGGATAATAATATTCTCCTTTGTTTTCTAATTCTGTAGTTAGGGAATGGGTATTTAACCAAATTAGTAAATGACACTGTGTTTCAGGAGAGTCAGGATCATTTTCATATTCAAATATCGGACTACCTAATAATTGCCCTTGATGCTGACGATAAATCTTTAGTTTTCGGACAGTTTCTTCTGATAATAATGCTTTGACACAAGCATCAGCGAATGCTTGTTCATCATCTATTTTTCCTACAGGTTGAGCAAAAAATACTAGGGTTTGTCCTAGAGAAGCTTTGATATTTTTAGAAAGTAAGCAATCATCTGGATTTAGCCCTCTTAAATCAGCAAGTTTTACTTCTGGATCGGGATAACGTAGAGTTAAATCAAGTGCGTAGGTATCGTGAATTTCTAAGGGATTAGCTTCACTGCTTAAGTGTAGATTTTGTTGATGTTGGATGGCGGTAAATTTTAAGAAACGTTCGGGAAGTATTTCTCCAGTGATGCTAGTTTTTTTATTATTTGCTTTTTCAATCAGTTCAGGTAAAGTTTCTAATTTAGGAATACCAAGTTGTTTACCAAGCTGCTGGCATTTTAACCATAAATCGTTGGCATTTTCTACAGGTATTTTAGGTTTTTGTGACAGGCTATGCTTTAGATGAAAGGCATAAAGAGTTAGTTTGGGATAAGCTATTTTTCCTGTTGAAAAATAATCCATTTTAAATTAAAGATAAATGTCGCGGTGTTCAGATACTTTACCCCACCCTAACCCTCCCCTTATAAAGGGGAGGGAACCGGATTTTCTTATTTCCCCCCTTTATAAGGGGGGACTAAGGGGGGTAATAATTCGATAAAAATTACAACATACCACTTTTCAAACAACCTCTTAGCCTAAGTCGGTTTTTTTGTCTCTTTAGCAGATGACGAACTTTGTTGAATTTCATTAAGTATATTCTTTTTATCAAGTTCGTATTTGGGAATATTTGTATTTGCTTGCTTATCGCCTGGTGCTTTTGTTCCTATTTCCTCAAATTCTACTAAAGCTTCATCTACTTCAGGATGTTCTGACAGCCAATCTGAGATAGCATTCGATAAAGATTTAATGTCATCAGGTTGGTTATTAATCAATTTCATTAGTGTAATTCTATCTTCTGCTGAAAATAGAGAAGATTGAGTATTCAGCAGATGGATAAAAATATTAACAGTTGTTTCATGAACGGACATGATTATTCTCCTATTTACCAACAGCAGTAAATGCAGCCCAATGAAAGGGAGAATTGAATGGTTGCTCTCCAGTCATATTATTAATTTGACGACGTATCTTTCCTTTCTTAGTGCTATCTAACGCCAAATTTTTTACCCATTCCTGCAATTCTTCTTTAGTAGCATCCCGCAACCAACGCTGGGCTTGATTCATAGCAAGTGGTATTGACATATCTATAGCATTTTTTAAAATTTGAATGAACTTAATCATCAAAAAGGATGTTGATAAATCGTTTACTGTCCATAAACTACTTACAACACTGCTACTACCTGCGTAGAGAAAGCCACTAGGTAAACCTATATATTCATCACTGGTATTATTGAAGTCAGTTAAACCTGTTTCGCAGGCTGAGAGAACCACAAGACGAGTTTGACTAAAGTCGAAGGTTCGTTCAAATAAATTACCCAATGTCAAACATTTACTTAAATCTATAGCCTCAGTATCATAAACTTTGAGATATCTTTCTGAGTTAGCATCATCAGGAATAGGGTAAACATAGGCATCTGCTAATAATAAAAAAGAATTTTGGGGATAATTTAAGTTAAAAGAACCGTGACAAGAAAAGTGGAGATAATTTGCTTCTTTTAATTGTGTTGCGGCTTGGGATAAGGCAGCTTTTGTGGCTTGGTTTTTGGATAATACTTGATGGGAGGGAAAGTAAGATAATATGCTTTCTACTTCCAAATTGGTGTAATTCAGGTCTTCTGTGGGATTTTGAATCGCAAATAGAGATTGAAAATCAGGACGTTTGCGCTGTTGTAGCTGTTGCAGTAGTTGACAACTGGGTGCATAACTCACACCACCAGCAAATAAATCCAGCAGACAAGACGAATTTTCAGAATTTTGATTTATTGGAATTGCATGAAGGGGGAATAAATGCAAGAAGAAATGGGGAATTAGGATGAGTTTATCGCAGTGCTTTGGTATCTGGGTTAATATTTCATCAATGTGCAGAATAGAAGCTAATTCTTTGAATGCTTTCCCTAAGTTATTTTGCCATTGGCCATTTTGATTGTAGTAATTCTGCAAATATTTAATTCCCCAATTTTCTAAAGCTTCTCGCTCTTCTGATTGGGATTGCCAAACACTTAACTCTCCTTGTTTTGTGACAATAAACACCAGAATTTTATACCGATACTATTTTGCGTCATTGCCCAATCAACAGGAAATGCGTCAAAAGTATAAACTTTCAGAACTTCTTGATGACAAGCGATCGCCAGTTCTAAATTTTCTGCCCGCTCACCTCTGATTCTATCAGCGTAAGCAGCACCGAGATTATATTGCGTACTTGCCCATTCATAAGGAAAAGCGTCAAAAGTTCTAACTTTCAGAGCATTTTGAAAATAAGCGATCGCCTGCTCTAAATTTTCTGCCTGCTCACCTCTGATTCTATTAGCGTAAGCAGTACCGAGATTATCTTGCGTACTTGCCCAATCATCAGCAAAAGCGTCAAAAGTTCTAACTTTCAGAGCATTTTGAAAATAAGCGATCGCCAGTTCTAGGTTCTTAGATTGCTCTCCTCTGATTCTTGTTAGGTAAGCAGTACCGAGATTATTTTGCGTACTTGCCCATTGTTGGGGAAAAGCATCAAAAGTATAAACTTTCAGAGCTTCTTGGTGACAAGCGATCGCCAGTTCTAAATTTTCTGCCCGCTCACCTCTGATTCTCTCAGGGTAAGCAAGACCGAGATTATTTTGCGTTGCAGCCCAATCATCGGGAAAAGCATCAAAAGTTATGACCTTTAGAGCATTTTGCAAATAAGCGATTGCCTGCTCTAAATTCTCAGATCGCTCCCCTTTAATTCTGTAAAGGTAAGCACCAGCAAGAATATTTTGCGTAACTGCCCATTCATAGGGAAAAGCGTCAAAAGTTCTGACTTTGAGAGCTTCTTGTGAACAAGCAATTGCCAGTTCTAAATTCTGTGCTTTTTCCCCTCTGATTCTGTTACGGTAAGCAGAAGCAAGATTATTCTGCGTTCTTGCCCATTCATAGGGAAAAGTGTCAAAAGTATAAATTTTCAGGGAATTTTGGTAACAAGAGATTGCTTGCTCTAAATTCTGTGCTTGCTCTCCTCTAATTCTGTTACGGTAAGCAAATCCGAGATTATTTTGTGTCATTGCCCAATCAACAGAAAAAGCTTGCTGGGTATAGACTGTTAGAGCATTTTGTAAACAAGCGATCGCCAATTCTATATTTTGTGCTTTATCTCCTAGAATTCTATGACAGTAAGCATTACCGAGATTATTTTGTGTTCCTGCCCAATATTGGGGAAAGGCTTGCTGGGTGTAGACATTTAGCACGACTTCATAGCCAGTGATGGCAATTTCCATATTGCTGGCTTTGCTACCCAAAGAGAATACTGTCATGAGATAGCTAAAAAAGGCAATCACTTCTGCTAGTTTACCCACCTCATCTGCGTTCCCTTCCCGCAGTCTATTTGTCCCCCAACGGCGCAATGTTTCTGCTAACATCCCATCGAGTTTGTCTGCATTTCTTAGCAGCAATGGGTAAACTCCAACCCCACTGTCTGCGGTTACTTGTAGTACCTCCATCAAGAATTGGTAATATGTCTGTATCTCCTCCTCACTAAGAGATTGCAAATCTACTTTATTATCTAGATTCAACGCTTCTCTTAGTTGCATTGCCAAACCTTGCAACCAATTCGCTGTATTCTCATCCCCGTGTTGGGAACACATCTGTGCTACTTCTTCTACCTTCTGCACAAAGCCAACATCAAGGAATTCTTGGTTTGCTGCTAAAATTTCGGCTTCTTCACCATTGGGAGATTCTAACAGACTGCGAATGAGGTTGAGATAAGCTTGCTGTCGCTGTTCATTCATGGGCAAGGGTGTGAGACGCAACTAGATCATAAGAAAAATTCAACACCAATACCCTAAATTCCAGAAAAACGTAGAATTTCATCACAAATGATGTTTTTCTGCCAATACAAAGAACCTCGTGGATGAGCGTTTTTTACTTGTGAACAGACAATATACTGATTTTGCGATCGCCTACTACCAGTTTCAGGTAAAAAGAGGATGGATGCGATGCCTGTGGTGGGCTACGCCAACGCGTTTATCGATTTGGCGATGCCTGCGGCGGGCTACGCCAACGCATTTATTATTTCGGAGTACCCAATTGCTATTTCGGAGTACCCAATTGCTATTTCGGAGTACCCAATTACTATTTCGGAGTACCCAATTGCTATTTCGGAGTACCCAATTGCTATTTCGGAGTACCCAATTGCTATTTCGGAGTACCCAATTGCTATTTCGGAGTA